>DATGVV010000237.1:0-7907 GCA_035299885.1 Chloroflexota bacterium
CAGCCAATGGCATGAACGTACTAGTCGGCGTGGCGCTGATCGCGGCTATGGTAGACGTGCCGCTGTTCGCCGCCACGGTGCTGGGCCGGCCGCCGATCGATGCCGGGCTGGCGCTGCTGCGCCTGACCGTGTTCATTCCCATTGGGGCGCTGGCGGGTGGCTGGCTGGCTGCACGGCTCCGTTGGGACGTGATATCCCTGGCCGGACTGCTGCTGGCGTCCGCCGGGTTCATGCTCATGAGCCGCTGGACGCTCACCGTGAGCGACGCCGGCATGACGCCCGGCCTGGTGCTGGCCGGGCTCGGCTTCGGGCTCGTTATTGCACCGGTCACGGCAGCCGTACTGGTGGCGGTGGGCGAGAACGACCGCGCGCTGTCCACGGCCCTACTCACCGTCATGCGCATGGCCGGCATGACCGTGGGCCTGGCGGCGCTGACCAGCGTCGCGTTTTACCGCTTCAATCAGCTGGCCGGCAGGCTGTCATTCCCGCTGCCCAGCTCAGGAGAAGCACCCGAGGCGTTTGGCCAGCGCCTGAACGCCTACCAAGCAGGACTGACGCATGCGGCTCTGGAAGTGTTTACCGGGATTTTTCTCATTGCCGCCGCGATCTGCCTGGCAAATTGCCTGCTCGGCGCCCTGATCGGCGCGGGCGATCGCTACCCAGACCAAACCGCCTAGTACTTTGAGTGTAAGTAAGCAACCAAGGGGTCGAAGGCCGATAGACTGGACTCGTGAGCGTAGCTATCGAGCGGCTTCCCAGCCATTCCGAGGAACGGCGCGACGAAACGTGCCCCGTGGCTCGAACCGCCGCCGTCATCGGCAGCAAATGGACGCTGCTCGTCATCCGCGATCTGGCCGCGGGCACCAGGCGCTTCAACGAGCTCGAAAAGTCGCTCGCCGGCATCAGCGCCAAAACTCTCTCCGAGCGGCTCCGCAGCCTCGAGCAGGAGGGCATCCTGAGCCGCCGGGCGTTCGCCGAGATCCCGCCTCGCGTCGAGTACTCGCTCACCGACAAAGGCCGTGCTCTGCTGTCGCTCATCGAGAGCATGCGCGAATACGGCCAGCGCTGGCTCTAGCCGGCTCTCCTTTACCCGCCAGCCCTAACAGCAGCACCGCCGCCAAGAGCAGCGCCGCGCCGGCAAAGCCTGCCGGTCCCAAACGCTCCCGAAACAGGATCACGCCCAAAAGCGTGGCCGTGAGCGGCTCCAGTAAGCCGGCGACGGCGGCCGCGCCAGCCGGGATCGAGCGCAGCGCCGCGGCATACAGCCAGTAGGCGGCGGCGGTCGCCACCAGGCCCAGGTACAGCAGCTGAGACGTGCCTCGGGCGGCTAGCTCGAGCGCCTCGCTCCGGCGCGCCGCCACGAGCGGCAGCAGCGCCAGCGCGGCCACGCTGAAGGTCAGCGCCGAAAGCCCAAGCGGCGGCGTGCCTGCCAGCGAGCGCTTGGTCGTCACAGCGTAGAGCGAGTAGGCGAAGCCGGCGCCCAGCGCCAGCAGGCCTCCCAGGCCGAAGCCCTGGCCCAACCCTACTCCGGTGCCCGCCAGCAGCAGCCCGGCGCCGCAGATTCCGAGACCGAGTGCCAGCAGCCTGCGGAGGGTAAGCGCCTCGCCGATGAGCACGTAGGCCAGCAGCGCAATCATGATCGGCGCCGAGCAGATGGCCAGTAGGGCCGTGGCCGCCACCCCGGCCAGCGGCACGGCCGAGAAGTAGCACACCTGGTAAGCAGCCATGCACAGGCCAGCCAGCACAAAACCGCGACCCGAGATGCGGAGCGGACCCTCCCTGATAAGCGCCACCGCAACAAGCGCGGGCGCAGCGACCAGCATGCGAATAGCGCCCACCAGCAGGGCCGCGGTGGCGCCGTCGGCGCCGATCAGCTTGAGGGTGGTCCCAGTGGTACCCCAACTGAGCGCGGCCAGCGCCACGAGCAAGAGACCCTTGAGGGATGTCATTTTGCGCCGCTGGCCAAGAATCCTTCCCGTTGCACTCCGGCGGAAGATGCCTAGGAGTTAGGGAAGGGCTACTCTGCCGCGCTTAGGCCGTCGTCCGCGGCGCGCAGGCGGGGCAAGCGCGGGGCACGCGCGGCGACACGGCGCAGGGCGGCTTCGCGACGGGCGAACCTCGGGCGCTTAGGGAGAGCAGCTTCGATGACCGGCACCTGCGGCGCCACCGGCTCGAGTACCGGCGCGGGGGCCGCCGGAACATCCGGTGAGCCATTGAACACGGCCTCGAACTGCTCGGCCGTGAGGGTCTCGTCCTCGATCAGCCGGTCGGCGATCCGGGTGAGACGATCGCGATTGGTCAGAAGGAGGTCGCGGGCCACCTTTTGGGCTTGGCCGATCAAGCGCTGAACCTCACGGTCGATCGCCTCAGCGCTGTGCTCGCTGAAGCGCGACGCGCCCTCGGACGAGCCGAAGGTCACTGGCCCGACGTTGGAGCTCATGCCGTACTCGGTGACCATCGAGCGGGCAATCTGGCTGGCGCGCTCCAGGTCGTTCGACGGGCCGGTGGTGCTTTCACCGAAGATCAGCTCCTCGGCGGTCATGCCGCCCAGCAGCACGGCCAGGTTGTCGACGAACTGGCTGCGGCTCCAGTAGTTGCGGTCTTCGTCGGGCAGGAAGCGCGTGTAGCCGCCCATCCGGCCGCGCGACACGATGGACACCTTGTGTACGGGATCGGCATTCGGCAGGCAGCGCGCCACGATGGCGTGGCCCGCCTCGTGATGCGCCGTGATGGCCTTCTCGCGGGCCGACATGACGCGGCTCTTGCGGGCCGGACCGCCGACCACGCGGTCGACCGCTTCCTCCAACTCCAGCATGGATATGACAGGCGCGTGGTTGCGGGCAGCCAGGATGGCGGCCTCGTTCACGACGTTGCTCAGGTCCGCTCCGGAGAAGCCGGGCGTCTGCTTGGCCAGCGTCGCCAGGTCAACGGTCTCGTGCAGCGGCTTGTCTTTGGCGTGGACGCCCAGGATAGCCTCGCGGCCGCGCACGTCAGGCGGATCCAGCACCACCTGGCGGTCGAAGCGGCCGGGCCGCAGCAGCGCCGGGTCGAGCACGTCGACGCGGTTCGTGGCGGCAATGACGATCACGTTGGTGTTGGTATCGAAGCCGTCCATCTCGACCAGGATCTGGTTCAGCGTCTGCTCGCGCTCATCGTGGGTCGTACCTGGCCCCGAGCCGCGGCGGCGGCCGACGGCGTCGATCTCGTCGATAAAGATGATGCACGGCGCGTTGCGCTTGGCCTCAGTGAACAGGTCGCGCACGCGGGCGGCGCCAACACCGACGAACATCTCCACGAATTCCGAGGCCGAGATGTTGAAGAACGGCACGCCCGCTTCGCCGGCGATAGCCCGCGACAGGAGCGTCTTACCAGTGCCCGGGGGGCCTACCAGCAGCACGCCGCGCGGGATGCGCGCGCCCAGCGCAGCGAAACGCTCGGGGCACTTGAGGAACTCCACGACTTCGGCCATCTCCTGCTTGGCCTCTTCCACGCCGGCTACGTCGTCGAGCGTGACTGTGGACGCGGCGGCGGCGAAGCGGCGGGCGCGGCTCTTGCCGAAGCTGAACGCTCGGCCGGTGATGGCGCCGGTCTGGCGCATCACCAGCAGCAGCACGCCAATGAGCAGCAGGATGGGCAGCAGATACCACAGCAGGCGCGAGGCCGTGGAGGGCGGCTGCTGGAACTGGATGGCCGCCTCGGCAGGCGAGAGGCCGGCATCTTTCAGTGAGCTGCGCAGCTGGCCGACGACGTCGGTGCCGCCGCTCCAAGCCGCCTTAGTGCCCGTGGTCGTGGCGGCCACAACCCGCTCCGGCTCGATGGTGACGGTGTCCCGATAGCCGGCCCGGGCGTCGTCCACCACCGCCTGGTAGACGTCGCTCAGCATGACCATCTTGGGCTGGTTGGTGGGGCGGATGCTCACCAGGTTCGGTCGCAAGGCAAGCCCCACCAGGACCGCGGCAATGCCCGCGACGATTGTGAACAGCACCAGCTTGCGGTTGGGCTTAGGACGCATGCACTCTCACACAAAGGTTAAACGTGGGGAGAGACTATTTCGCCAGCTATCCCCCTAATGGACTGCCAATGCTCACCCGCATGGTCCACAATTAATACCAGTGGCTTCGGCAAGCGCCAAAAAGCGCGTGTTCAGCGGCATTCAGCCGAGCGGCGAAATGCACCTGGGCAACTATCTTGGCGCGATCAAGAACTGGGTTGAGGGCCAGCACGAGCACGACAACATATTCTGCATTGTCGACTGGCACGCCATCACGGTACCGCAGGATCCGGCCACTTTGCACCGGCGCAGCCGCGAGCTGGCAATGATCTACCTGGCGGCGGGCTTGGACGCGACCACCACGGCCATCTTCATCCAGTCGCACGTGAAAGAGCACGCCGAGCTGGCCTGGCTGTTCAACTGCATCACGCCTATGGGCTGGGCCAACCGCATGACCCAGTTCAAAGAGAAAACCGCGGAGACCAAGGAGAAATCAAGCGTCGGGCTGCTGGCGTATCCGATGCTCATGGCGGCCGACATCCTGCTGTACCAGACGGACGGCGTGCCCGTCGGCGAGGACCAGCGCCAGCATATCGAGCTGACGCGGGACATCGCCCAGACGTTCAACCACCACTACGCCGAGGTCTTCAAGGTGCCGGAGGCCTGGATCCGCAAGGAGGGCGCGCGCATCATGTCGCTGCAGGACCCGCTCAAGAAGATGAGCAAGAGCGATCCCGCCGGGTGCGTGTTCCTGCTGGACGAGCCCGACACCATCCGCCAGCGCATCATGCGGGCGGTGACGGACAGCGGCCGCGAGGTGCGCTTCGACGAGCAGCAGCCCGGCTTGTTCAATTTGCTGACCATCTATCAGCTGTTCTCTGGCCTGAGCCGCGAACAGATCGAGGATCGCTTCGCCGGCCGCGGGTACGGCGATCTTAAGAAGGAGCTGGCCGACCTGGTGATCGAGGGGCTGCGGCCGCTGCAGGAGAAGTTCGCGGCGCTGGCCAAGGACCCATCCTATATCGAGGGCGTCCTCAAGGATGGGGCCGATCGCATCCGGCCAATGGCCCAGCAAACCATGGCCGCGGCCAGCCAGGCGATGGGTGTAGGCTGACGGACCCAAAGCGTCGCGTCGTAATTCAGCTTGCTTTTCTCTTGCTTGCTTCGGGCTGCGGTCAAGCTGCTTCGCCTGGGCCAAGCTCCGCGCCGGCCAGCCCGAGCGCTCAGCCCAGCTTCAGTGAAGCTCCCGCCAGCCCAGCAGTACCGAGCGCTGCCCCTGCCAGCCCGACCGTAAGCGCTCCGCCAGTGCCCCAGCCCGCGGCCACGCCTAAGGTGGCGCCGGCGGCTGTGCCGCCGGCGAAGCGCATCGGCCCGCTCATCTTCATTTCCCAGACGCTGAACAATTGCGGGCCGGCGTCGATCGCGGAAGTGCTCAACTACTACGGCGTCCAGCGGACGCAGGCTCAGGTGGCCGCCGTGCTGCGGCCCGATCTGCCGGACTACGGCATGTCGCTGTACGGCGTCCCGTTCTACGCCGAGAGCGTCGGCATGCGGGGCGCCGGCGGAGTGAGCGGATCGGATGAGCTGATCAAAGCCTTCGTCACCAACGGGCTGCCCGTCATCGTGGCCGACCAGGTCAGCCGCACCGATGCCACACGCCATTTCCGGCCAATCGATGGCTATGACGATCAGGCCGGTTACTTCATTGGCAGTGATCCGTATCTCGGGCCTAACCACAAGATCGGCTACGCCGATTTCAACGACCTGTGGAAGATCTCGACCAACCGCTGGGTGGCCATCTACCCGCCTGACAAGCAGGACATGGTGGACGCCATCCTGGCGCGCTACTGGAGCCGGGATCGGGCCATCCAGGCCGGTTTGCAGCGCTCGCAGCAGCGCATGGCGCAGCAGCCCAACCTGCCTTGGACCTGGTTGGAGCTGGCCGATCTCCAGATCGACATGGGCGACCTCAAGAACGCCAGCGAGAACATCCAAAAGGGTACGCAGCTGGGCCTGCCCTTCGAGGCCCACTGGCTCCAGCTCAAGCTGCAGCGGGCCGCCAGCCGCGCGGCGTAGTTTGTTCAGCGCTAAGTCCCTGGGGCCGATGGCCGACCTGCACGTGCACGTCGGCGGCAGTGTCGACCCCGCCGTGATGTGGACCATCGCCCACGACCAGGGCATCCGGCTGCCGTCCAAGGACTACTGGGACTTCGTGGACCTGATCACCGTCCCCGACGACGGCCGGGTCAAGAGCCTTGACGATTATGCCGCCCTGTTCCACTGGACCGAGCTCATCCAATCCAGCCCCGAGGCCATTGAGCGCAGCGTCCACCAGATCATTGGCGGCGGCTACCGGAAGTGCAACATCACCACCATGGAGCTGCGCTTCAACCCCATGAAGCGCAACCGCGGCGGCGAGCGCGACCTCGATCACATCATTGCCGGCGCCATCCGCGGCATGGAGCGGGCTCAGCTGGAGTACCCGGCAGTACGAGCCGGGCTGATCATCATGATGGACCGCACGTTCACCTTTGAGCAGAACGAGATCATCGCCGGCAAAGCCATCCACTATGCCGGGCGAGGCCGCGGCATAATCGGCGTGGACATCGCCGGGCCGCGCGATGCCGATTTCCAGTACCGCGACTACGCGCAGGTGGTGGCCGACTGCCGCCAGGCAGGGCTTGGCATCACCATCCACTGTGGGGAAGAGGGGGATCCGGCCGAGATGTGGGACGTGCTGGAGCACCTCGAGCCGGCCCGTATCGGCCACGGCATCCTGGCTGCCGGCGACGACGCGCTCATGAAGGAGCTCGCCCGGCGCAACGTGGTGCTGGAGATCTGCCCGACCTCCAACGTCAAGACGCACGCCGTGTCGGGCATCGAGGAGTTGGGCCACATATTGCGTGCCTTCCTGGATCGCGGCGTCCGTTTCAGCATCAGCACCGATGGGCCGGAGATGCTCCAAACCAACATCTCCCAGGAATTCGAGCTGCTCGTCAGCCAGGGCGTGCTTTCGCCGGAGGACGCGACCGCCGCCAACCAATGTGCTCACGACGCCAGCTTCCTAGGCTGAGGCCTGCCGCTGGGCTTCCTCCCAATCAGCGGGGGTGTTCATGTTTCGGAACGAGCTGAGCCAGTCCGGCTGAAGGTCGGCTTCGGTTACGATGCGGCCGCGGAGGGTGTCGAGCAGGCGCACGATCTTGAGGTCGCCCGACTCGATCTGCTCGCCCATGGCTTCCAGGCAGCGCCGGGCGTAGATAGCGTGCAGGGGCTGCTGACGGCCTCCGATGAAGGGCATAAGCAGGTCGTAGTCGAAGGGCAGGCCCAGCAGGTAGGCCAGCAGATCGCGATTCAGCAGCGGCAGATCGCAGGACAGGACGAGCGCCCGTGGGGACGCGGCGTGCAGCAGGCCGGTGTAGATGCCGCCCAACGAGCTGGCGCCGGGGTAGGCATCGCCATGCATCGGCAGGCCCAGGAACGCGTACTCGGCCGGCGTGTTGGTAACGACCAGCAGCTCGCTGCACAGCGGCTGGACGCGCGCCACGATGCGCTCGATGACTGTTTCGCCGGAGGCGAACCGCAGCAGCGCTTTGTTCGTACCCATGCGTGAGGACTTGCCCCCGGCCAAGAGCACCGCTGACGCGGCACTCGGGGGCCGGGAGCCAGGGTCCGGCCCCTGGCTCCCGGCCCCTGGCTTCTGACCGGAGGGAGCTATGATTCGCCGAGCGTCGTTAGGAGGAAGCATGGCGTTCTACGGCGGTCCTGGCCGCGGCGGTAGGGACAGCATCGACATCGATTTCGAGCGCCTGTTCGGACGCGGCGGCGGCAACGAGCCGCCCATCAGCTTCAATGCCCCGCCGTGGGTCAGCAAGGCATTCGGCTTCGGGCTGGCGCTCATCGTCCTGCTAATCCTGCT
>DATGVV010000238.1:0-4743 GCA_035299885.1 Chloroflexota bacterium
AGACGTACCTCTTCAACTCGGACAAAGTGCTGGCGTTGTTTCCCGGCAGCGCGCCGATCGCGGCATGATGCGCCCGGGCACCGTCTTCGCCGGACTCGTGCTGACCGCGCTGGCACTGGCCGGCTGCGGCGGCAGCCAGTCCACGGCATCCCCATCGGCCGCCGGTGCCGCCCATCCCGCTTCCGCGAGTGCAACGCTTGAGTGGGACCAAGTAGTCGCGGCGGCCAAGAAGGAGGGCACCGTCACGGTGGGAGGCCCGCCCCAGGAAGCCGAGCGAGGTGTGGCCCTGAAGTTCCGCCAGGCTTACCCTGACATCAAGCTGGAGTACACAGGAATCACCGGCGACCAGCTCCTGCCGCGAATAGAGGCCGAGCGCTCGGCCGGAACTTATGCCTGGGACCTGTTCATCGGCGGCGTCAGCACGCAGTACGCCTACATACCAAAGGGCTTCTTCCAGCCATTCAAGTCGGCCATCGTGCTGCCGGAGCTGCTCAACGACTCGAAATGGCTGGGAGGCTTCGACGCCGGCTTTACCGACAAGGACAGGAAGTACGTCTACAGCATCACCCAGTACATCACCAGCCTGCTCAAGGTGAACCGCACCGCCATCCCTGAGGATCAGCTCAATTCGGCGGCGGGCCTGACGGACCCTCGCTGGAAGGGCAAGATCGTGGTTTACGATCCGCGCGCTGGCGGCGCAGGGACGCTGGCGATATCGGCCCTACGGAAAGAGCTCGGGGACGAGGCCATCCGCAAGATCCTGGTCGACCAGCAGCCGGTGTTCAGCACCGACAAGCGTCAATTCACCGAGTGGGTGGTCAGGGCCCGTTATCCCATCGGCATCGGTGTGGTGGATCCCTATCTCGCCCCGTTCTGGCAGGAGGGCCTGGGTAAAGACGTCAAGACGCTGGCCGCCAAGATCGAGGTCATCACGCCCGGATCCGGCGGCGTCGTGTTCATGGATCGGGCGCCCCATCCGAACGCCGCCAAGGTGTACATCAACTGGCTGCTGTCCAGGGACGTCCAAGCGGATTGGGCCAAGACGGCCGAGACGAACAGCCGCCGTCTGGACGTGCCGTCCGGCAGCCCGGACACCAAGCCCGATCCGGCCCGGGTGAAGGATTACATCGACTTCAACTCGGAAGAAGGGAATCCGTTCATGCGAGACACCCAGAAGCTTTCGCAGCAGATCATCCCTTGACCGGATAGTCGCATAGCCACCGGCATACTCGCCGCCAAGGCCAGCCAGACCGGCCGCGCTGGAGCCTGGCGCCTGGAGCTGCGAGGCATCGTCTGCAGCCTGCTGCTGCTGATCCTCGGCTTCTTGGTGCTCTACCCGCTGGCGCTGCTGCTGTTGAACAGCTTCCAGCTGGCCCGACCAGGGGCGACGCCCGTCTATGGGCTGAGCGGTTGGCAGCAAGCCTTCACACAGCCGGGCATCCGTGCGGCGGTCGTCAACACGCTGTCGCTCACGGCGGTCCAGGTGGCAATCTCGACCGTAGCCGCGGTGGCGGCCGCCTGGCTGATAGCCCGAACCGACGTGGCCAAGCGCAATTGGCTGGAATTTGGATTCTGGATCGCGTACTTCCTACCCACGCTGCCGGTCGTCTTGGCCTGGATCCTTCTACTCGATCCTCAGTTTGGGCTGCTCAACACCGCGCTGGCCAGGGTGCTGGGGCTGCAGGCGGGCCCCTTCAACATCTACTCCTGGTGGGGCATCGTGTGGGCGCACATGATGACGTACTCGATCGCCATCAAAGTGATGCTGCTGGTGCCCGTGTTCCGTAACATGGACCGGACGCTGGAGGAGGCGGCGCAAATGACCGGCGCGAACCGGCTGCTGACGACCTCGAAGATCATGCTGCCGCTCATGACGCCTGTAATCCTGGTGGTGTTGCTGCTGTCCATCATTCGCGGCTTCGAGGCGTTCGAGATCGAGCTGGTGCTCGGCCTGCCGGCGCATATCGACGTGTACAGTACGCAGATCTACCGGCTGGTGCGCCAGGAGCCGCCGCAGTACGGCCCGGCCACGTCGATGGGCGTGATGGTCCTGCTGATCATGCTGCCATTCGTGATAGCTCAGCGTTGGGCGACCAGACGCGGCGTGTTCACTACGATTAGCGGACGCTATAGGAGCGGGGTGGTGCGGCTGGGCGCCTGGCGATGGCCGGCGACGGCGGCCCTGTTCGGCTTCACCCTGCTAATCACGGTGGTGCCCGTTGCATTCTTGCTGATGGGCACTTTCATGCGCTTGTTCGGCTTCTTCCAGCTGGAGAATCCGTGGACTCTCAAGCACTGGATCACCGTGCTGAACGACCCGCTATTCCTGACCTCCGTGAGGAACACGCTGATCATCGGCCTCAGCACGGCACTGCTGTCGGTGACCCTGTATTCGGCCATCGCCTACATCATCGTGCGCGTTCGATTCTTCGCGGCCGGAGCTCTCGATTTCCTGTCGTGGCTGCCATTCACCCTGCCTGGTGTCCTGCTGTCGCTGGGATATTTGTGGATGTTCCTGGGTTTACCGCTCTTTCGGCCGTTGTATGGCAGCCATCTGGTGCTCATTCTGGCGCTCATGCTGGGCGGCATGACGCTGGGAGTCCAGCTCTCCAAAGCCACACTGCTGCAGCTGGGCAGCGAGCTCGAGGAGGCCTCACGAGTGGCCGGCGGGTCGTGGCTGCTCACCTATCGGCGCGTAGTGCTGCCGCTGCTGGGCCCGGTGCTGCTGACGGTGGGCATCCTCAGCTTCGTCCAGACGTCGCGCAACGTGAGCTCGGTCGTGCTGCTGGCCACCAGCGGCACGCGCCCGCTGTCACTGCTGCAGCTGGATTATCTGACCCAGGGGCAATACGAAGCCGGCGGGGTGGCCGGGGTGATGGTGGTCCTGCTTACGGTCAGTATTGCCCTGCTGGCCCGGCGCTTCGGTCTGTCACTAGGTGTCGGGCAGGAACCGCATAACCGCTAGCCGACACGCCGTGGTGGTACCCTGGTCGCCAAATTGGAGGTCCATCGGATGAAAACAGGGCTCACGACGACTATCTTCTCGGCTTGCTTGCTGGCGGCCTGCGGCGGAGTGGCGGCGCCGGCTGCTAGCGGCCCGAGCCCAGCGGCGCCGGCGACGTCTGGCGGGCAGCAGGCGCTCGACAAACTGGTGGCCCAGGCTAAGAAGGAAGGCGCGCTCAACACCAACATTCGGCCAGGGCTCGGACCGGTCATTCCGGATCTGACGAGCGCGTTCAACAAGCGCTTCGGCTTGAACCTGGATATCACGCTCGACGCGTTGACGACCGAAGGTGAGCTGGTGGCCAAAAACCGCTCCGCTATGCAAGCCGGGGCGCCGCCGTCGCTGGATGGCATGGAGGCGACCGACTATCAAGACCTCAGCCTCATCCAAGCGGGCCTGGGAGTGAAGATCGACGGCTGGCAAGAGCTCCTGACCGAGATCAACCCGACCATCAAGTCTGCGCGAGCAAAGCCCGAGGAGGCCAGCGCCGGTCCGTTCGCCGGCTACAGCTTCGTGTGGTCCAGCGTAACGAAGTCGCTGCTGTACAACCCCAAGCTGCTGGCCGAACAGGATCTGCCAAAGACACGCGCCGACTTAGCCAATGCGAAGTACAAGGGCAAGCTGGCCATGGTGCCCGCTGCCGAGGATTTCCAATTCGGCGTCCTGTTCTATCCCAAGGACGAATGGCTGCAGACGATCGACGGCATCGGCAAGAATGTGGCGACGGTGATCTACTTCGCCGACGCGGTCGATCGAACCGTTCTCGGCCAGGTTGCAGCCAGCATCAACAACACCTACTACTACTTCCAGGCCAAGGACAAGAACCCGGACGTACCATTGGCGGTCCATTGGTTCCAGGACTACACGCCGCTCAGCAACGTGTCCAGCATGGTGTTCAAGGGTTCTCAGCATCCTGCCGCGGCCACGTTGTGGGCGATGTGGATGAGCACGCCTGAAGCCGAGGCCATCTTCCAGAAAGCGGTCCCGTATGCCAACCTGGCGATCGGGCACACCAACATCGACGAGCGCGAGCGATCTGCCATCCAGAAGAGCGGGACCAAGGTGGTGACCTACTTCGACAGCCCGAAGAACCTGGAGACTCTGCAGTGGTACGCGTCTAAGGAGGGCGAGGCTTACGCCGCCCAGATCCTTAAGGCCCAGACTCAGCGGAAGTAGCCCCCAGACTTCCTGACGGCGGGGCCACAAGCGAGTGCTCGTGCAGCCTGCTCCCGGTCACAGCCAGCGCGACGAATACGATAACGCTCACCAGACCGACGATGATCACGGCGGCGGCGGCAGCAATCGTGAGATAGCCGGTTGCCCACAGACTCCAGACGCCCACCGCCAGCACCTTGTTGCGAGATTCAGTCAGAAAAAGCGCCATGGTGACTTCGCTGAAGCTGAGCAACGCCGTCCACAGGCCGGCGAAGACCAGCGACGGCTTGATGAGCGGCGCCACCACCCGCAGGATCGTCCTCGGCCCCGAAGCACCGCACACACGAGCGCTCTCATCCAAGTCGCGATGGATCTGGATCAGCGCAGCGTTCGTGATGCGGGTGGCGTACGGCAGCCGGTTCAACAGGTGGGCAAAGACGATGATGCCCAAGGTGCCAGTCAGCGGCAGCCAGCGCGCCCATTTGGCGGCGAGCAGCGCGATCACAAACAGGCCGAAGGCAAAGGCCATGCCAGGAATGGCATGCGAGATGAGGACGATGCCATCCATCGCCAGCCGCAGCCGC
>DATGVV010000239.1:0-1952 GCA_035299885.1 Chloroflexota bacterium
GGTGGGCAGATCGAACAGCACGTCGAAGGCCACCACCCGCGCGCCGGCATCCTTCAAGAACCTGATCAGGTCTCCGTAATGGGCTCGATCCCAGCTGCCCAACCGGCCAAAGTCCTTCAGGCTCTGATCGTCGATAGCCACGATCATGATGCGCGGGTCCGGCGTCTGACTGCTGTACCGCATGACGCTGTCGTTAACGTAAGTCTGCGTGCCATAGAGCTTGCCGGTGTGCAGCAGATAGGCCAGCAGCGCGTTGGCCAGCACAGCCAGAAGAATGCCGAATGCCAGCTTATAGTTGCCCCGTAGCCTCACCCGGGCATTGTAGGGACTAGGGAGCGGTGATTACCAGTCTCTAGCCACAACGGCTAGGGTCATCTGGCCGATGCCGGGCGCCTCCACCACGACCTTGTCGCCGGGCGTTATGCGGCCCACGCCGGGCGGACTCCCGGTGGTGTACACGTCGCCCGGTTGGAGGGCCAGCACGTGCGACGCTCGCGACAACAACTTCGGGATGTTGACGATCATGTCGGTGGCGTTCGCGTCCTGCCGCTGCTCGCCGTTCAGCCACAGCTTCACGTTCAGCTTGGACCAGTCGGACAGCTCATCGGCGGTGGTGACGCACGGCCCCATGGGGCTGAAGCTGTAATAGGACTTGCGCTGAACGCGCTCCTCCTGCCGCTCGGGCGTGCCGCGCATGGTGGCGTCGATCACGATGGTGTAGCCAAAGATGTAGTCAGTGGCCGCTTCGGGTGAGACACCTCGCGCCTCCCGGCCGATGACGAAGGCGATCTCGCCCTCGTGGTCGAAACGGCGATCGCCATGCTCCTTCACCGGCAGCTCGATCGCATCGCTGGCGCCCGTGATAGAACCCGTGGCTTTCATGAAGAAGCCCAGCGTCTCGGCGGTGTCGCCGCCGCCCGCGCTGCCGGATCCGGGCACGCGGCCAAACCCCTGATTGCGCATCTCGGCCTGGTGCGCCCCGAAGTTGACGGGCGCGGCCAGCAGGTGCATAGGAGCCGGCACGGGCGCCCGCAGCCGCACGCTGTCCAGCGCTTTCGGAGCGGCCTGCGCAGCTGCCCTTTCGACGCTTGCCCGCAGCGAGTCCCAGCCGGCGATGAGCCGGTTCATACCGTGGATGTCGCCGGCCTCCCATTTGGGAATGACCGCGCTGACGTCGTGAATACCGGCGTCGTCCAGGACGCCGATGCGGAAGTCGTCGAAGCAGACAAGTCGCATAGCCTTGCTATGGTAAGGCAAAGAACTTGCGGGCGAGGCCCAGTGTGACCAAACACGGCGCTTTTGCATTCATGCTCCACAGCCACCTGCCGTACGTCCGGCAGGCCGGTGTCTGGCCGCATGGCGAGGAGATGGTCCACGAGGCCATCTGCGACACCTATGTTCCGCTGCTCGACGCACTCTATGACCTAGCCGAGGAGGGCGTGCCGTTCCGTCTCGCCGTTGGCATCACGCCCATCCTGGCCGAGCAGCTTGCTGACGCCACGATCGTGGACAACTTCCGCACCTACATGCAGGACATGCTGGCCCGCACCGAGCGAGCGGTGGCGACCTACGAGAAGCGCGGCGAGCTGGAGCTTTCGGGGTTGGCGCGCTGGTACGTCGGCTGGAACCAGGCCATCTTGGACCACTTCAACGATCGCTATGGCGGCAACGTCGTCCAGGCATTTCGCAAGCTTCAGGATGCGGGCTGCGTCGAGATCGTCGGCAGCGCCGCGACCCACGGCTTCCTGCCGCTGCTGTCGCGCGATTCGACAATCACTGGCCAGATTGCCACCGGCATCCGGGCCCACGAGCGGCATTTTGGGCGCAAGCCGGTGTCCTTCTGGCTCCCGGAGTGCGGCTACAGGCCGGCCTACTATGACGTGCGCGCCGGCCAGGCGGTGTTTCGGCCCGGCCTGGAGTCGCACCTCGAGCGTCACGGCGTCCGCGCCTTC
>DATGVV010000240.1:0-2532 GCA_035299885.1 Chloroflexota bacterium
AACACCGAAGGGTCCGCTGGCTACAAGCCGGAGCAGTTCGTGGACATGAGCCTGGTCAAGGAGCTGGAGGACAGCGGCTTCTTCCGCCGCTAAGCCCTAGCGCGAGATCTGGCAGTTGCCGATCGGCGGCAGCTGATCGAGCGGGATGGTCTGGATGATCTCCTCACGCTGGCCGGTGATCTTCTGGATGAACAGCGGCATGCGGCCCTGGTGGTCGGCCTTGTTCATCTCGAACGGGCCAGAGGGGAACTCCAGGCTCTGCGGCGCCTTCAGCGTCTCGAAGCTGGCGATCAGCTTATTGGTATCTGCCTTTCCGGTGAAGCCCGCGGCCTTCATGCTCAGCTTCAGCGCCGACATGGCCGTGTAGACCTGGTAGCCGAGCGTCACGCCGGGAGTGGCCTTGTCGGGGCCGCCCAGGACATTGGCCGCTTGCGAGTCCTTCTTAGCCATGTCGTTGAAGGCCTTGAAGTACTGCTCGTCGAACTGGTTGCCGGGCATCGGGTTGGACTGGTGCGGCCCGGTGACGATCGCGCCCTCCAGCGCCGCTGGGTAGGTGCCGCCAAACGACTCGCGGCCCAGTGCGCCCAGGACCACGGGGATCTTCTTGAAGATGCCGAACTGCTGCATCACGCCCGTGATGCGCGCCAGGTCGGTGCCCACCTCGGTATTGAACAGGCCGTTGATCGAGCCGTCCGTCGGGATCTTGCTGACGTAGGGCGTGACGTTGGTCTCACCCAACGGGATCGGGATCTTGACGCTCAGCTCTCCGCCGGCCTTTTTCAGCCCCGCCTCGAACGCCACCACCTGCGACTGGCCGAAGGCGTAATCCGGGTACAGGATGCCCCACTTCTTGCCGTACGTCTTGACGTCGTACTCAGTGGCCGGCTCGATGGTTTGCCTGCCGACCGGGCCAACGCGGAAGGTGAACTTGTCGCACGATTTAGCGGTCAAGTCCTCGCTGGCGCAGCCGTTCAAAGGCATGTACACGATGCCCAATTTAGGCATGAGCTTCTGCACCCCCAGGCACTCTGAGCTGAAGATGCCACCGGTCAGCACGTCCACGTTGTCCTGCTGGGCCAGCTGGGTGGCGAATTGCAGGGCCTCGTCGGGCTGGCCCTTGGGATCGACGAACTTGGCTTCTACCGGGTGGCCATTGATGCCACCGCTGGAGTTGATCTGGTCGATCACCACATCGGCGTCGATGCGCAGCAGAGCGCCCTCGATGGAGCCGACGCCGGTGATGTCGTCGAGCACGCCGATCTTGATGGGCGATCCGGTGGCCGCGCCGCTGGCCGCCGGCTTGGCGGCAGCCGAAGCGCTAGCGGCGGGAACGCTGGCGGCTGGCTTGGCGCTGGCCGAGGCGGCGGCCGACGGCTTGGCGGCCGCCGCGCTGGAGGCTAGCGCGGCGCTGGGTGGCGCACTGGCAGTGGCTCCGCCACAGGCGGCAAGCACGAGTGCCGCCAGGCCGGTAAGACATGCACGGATGTTCGCGGATGAGGGCACTTCAGCCTCCTCTAGCGTTCTGAAACTGGCCCACTATAGCCCATCAGAACATGGAGGCGACGAGGCCCCCGTCGATCGCCAGGGCCACGCCCGTGATGTACCCCGCCCGCTCTGACGCCAGGAATGCCACGGCAGCAGCGAATTCCTCGGGCGTACCGTAACGGCGCATCGGGATCGCGCTGGACCGGCGCCGCCGCTCGTCGTCGGAGAACACGCGCATCACCCGCGGCGTGGCGACGCGCCCGGGCAAGACCGTGTTCACGGTCACGCCGGCCTCAGCCAGCTCGCCGGACAGCTCCTTAGCCAAGTTGATCACGCCGGCTTTGGCCACGTTGCTGCCTAGCTGGCCGAGCGTCGGCTGCCGGCCCGAGACCGCGGCCACGAAGATGATTCGACCCCAGCGCGCCTCAGCCATGGCCGGAGCAAACGCCCTGGCCAGCAGCAGGCAGGGCAGCAGGTTGGTATCCAGCATGTCCTGCAGCTCGGCGGGGCCAACCGTCTCCATGGTCCCGGGTGAGCCATGGCCGGCGGCATTCACGACGATGGCCGGCGGCCCGAGCCGTTCGCGCAGCTCAGCGGCCATGCCCGCGACCTCGTCCGGCCGGTTCAGCTCGGCCCTTAGCGCGAGCACCTCCGTGCCCGGCGCTTCGGCGCCGATATATGCCGCTGCGTCGCGCAGCGGCTCCTCGCCGCGCGCGCAGATGGCCACACGCGCGCCCTCGCGGGCCAGCTCCAGCGCGATAGCCCTGCCGATGCCGCCACTGCCACCTGCCACCAGGGCGATGCGCCCGTTCAGGCCAAGGTCCATTAGGAGACACCCCTTAAGCCCTTTGTCATTCCGAGCGGAGCGACGAATCCGTACCCACGACGCGGATGCCTCACTCCGTTCGGCATGACAAAGCGCGCCATGTCAGCTGTGGTCCGCGAGCTGGTCTGTCAGCTCACCGACGTCCGCGAGCTGTGGCAGGCGAGCGATGGTCCTCAGCGCCCGATCGCCGCCCTCGCGGCCAAGCCGCGGCTCGGCCAGCA
>DATGVV010000241.1:0-2703 GCA_035299885.1 Chloroflexota bacterium
TGGATGGCCGGCCCACTGCCAGCACGAGCTGCCCGACCCGAGCCGTGCCGCTGGCGGGTGCCCCCGCCGCGATTTTCAATCCGGTTACCTTCAATACCGCCAGGTCGCTTGCCGGGTCGCGCCCCACGAGCTGCGCCGGCATCGACTTGCCATCCGGGCCTTCGATGCTCAGGTCCTCATCGCGCTCCAGCACGTGGTTGGCGGTGAGCACCAGCCCCTCGGCGTACACCACGCCGCTGGCCGGCTGCCGCGCGCGCCCCTTGACGGTGACCAGCGCCTTCGCCGCGGTTGCTACCGCGTCGGCGAGCTGGTTGGAGAGATCAACTAAAGTGCTGTTCGTTGCCATGGCACCACTCTATGCGGGAAGCTGGCCTTGCCGCATCAGCCGATCGGCTAGGGAACTACCTCAACTTACGACTAGCGACTCAGCCGCTAGTAATCCACCTTCCGCAGCACACTCGGCTTGAGCTCGCGGATGCAGGTGTTGCCGCTCAGGCCCATGGCGATGCGCAGCTCCTCGCGTAGGATGCCCAGCATGGCGGCGATGCCGTCGGCGCCGCCCATCGTCAGGCCCCAGGAGCAGGCCTTGCCCATGGCCACGGCAGTGGCTCCCAGCGCCATGCCCTTAATCACGTCCGTCCCGCGCTGGAAGCCGCCGTCTACCACGATGGGCGCGCGGCCGGCGACCGCCTCGGCCACCTCGGGGAGGACGTCGATGGTGGCCCGAGCGTCGTCCAGCTGCCGGCCACCGTGATTCGAGACCCAGATGAAATCGACCCCATGATCCAGCGCCTGTCGCGCATCATCCGCGCTGCCGATGCCCTTCACGCCAAGCGGGATGCTGACGATGCTGCGCAGCCAATCCACGTCGTCCCAGGTGAGGCCCTGCACGTAATCGTGGTCCGGGCCCGGCATTTCCGGCAGGTTCACGCGCTCGCGATTGGCCCGGCTGCTGGCGGCAAACCGGTTGAACAGGTCGCGGTCGCGCCGGCTGTAGATGGCGTTGTCGACCGTCAGGCAGATGGCCATGTACTGCGGACAGCGCTGGACGCGCTCCAGCCGCGGCTCGACCCAGTCACGCGGGCCATGGTGGTACAGCTGAAAGATGAGCGGCGCAGTGGCCGCCTCGGCGATCTCCTCCATCGGCCAGCCGCACACGCCGCTCACGGTGGCCATCACGCCCTGCTGCCCGGCGCCGCGGGCCATCTCGATGTCGCCGCGATCGCAGAAGCGGTAGAGGCTGCCCATAGGCGCCACAATCACCGGCATCGGCAGGGTGTGACCCAGGAACTCGACGGTCAGCTCGATCTGACGGACGTCGACCAGGATGTGCTGCTCGATGGCCCAGCGGGCCAGTGCCGAGCGGTTGCGGCGCAGCGTCGTCTCAGATGCCGAGCCGCCGTTGGCGTAATCCCAGATTTCTTTTGCGAGCCTGGCTTCGGCCAGCTGCTGCAGCTCACCGATGGTGGCAAATTCCGCCATGGGCGGAATTATGCCCTTTTGCGCTTCTTGATCTCCTCAATCAGCTGCGGCACCACCTTGAACACGTCGCCCACCACGCCAAAATCGGCATTCTTGAAGATGGGCGCATCGGGATCGGTATTGATGGCGATGATGGTCTTGGAGCCCTTCATGCCGGCCAGGTGCTGGATGGCGCCGGAGATCCCGCAGGCGATGTAGATGCTGGGCTTGACCGTCTTGCCCGTCTGGCCCACCTGCAGCGCGTACGGCACCCAGCCGGCATCGACGATGGCCCGCGTCGCGCCCACGGTTCCGCCCAGGAGATCGGCCAGGTCCCGAATCATCTGGAAGTGCTCGGCGGACTTGAGGCCCCGGCCACCGGAGATGATGACCTTGGCGTCTTCGAGGCTCGGCCCCTCGGCTTTCTGCGCCACCTCATCGGTGACGGTTACGCGCGTAAGCGATGCATCCGACGGCGCAGGCACCTCCACCACCTCGGCCGTGCCGCCGGCGGGCTTGGCCTCAAATGCCTTGGGCCGGGCTAGCATGATCTTGGTGCCCTGCCAATCGTGGATGGCCGTGTTCTGATAGCTGGCGCCTAGGGCGGGGATGGTGGCCACGAACGAACCGTCGCGCGCTTCCAGCTCGCCCACGTCCGTCAGCGCGCCGCAGTCGAAGCGAGCGCTCAAGGTGGACGCCAGATCGCGGCCGGTGTAGTTCGTCCCGAACAGCATGACGTCCGGCTTGTGCTGGTTGATTAGCTCCTCCAGCACTTTCGCCGCCGGCAGCACTAGGTGCTTGTCAAAAATCGGATCGGCGCAGCGGTAGATCTTCTTCGCGCCGTGGTTGCCGAGGGTCTGCACGGCGTCGTCTGGGGCGGAGCCGAGCAGGATGGCCGATGCGTCGCCCAATTGGGCAGCCTTGGTGAGGATCTCCAGACTGAGGTTGGTGAGCTTGTCTTCGAGGACGTCAGCGTAGGTCCAGATGATCGGCATCAGAGGACCTTCAGCTCGGCCAGGAAGTCGGCAATCTTGACGCCGCCGTCGCCTTCGTCTGTGACGATCATGCCGGCGTCGCGGGCCGGCGGCTTGCCGATGGTCAGCACCTTCTCGCGGGCGGCGCCCTCGCCAACCTGGCCGTCCAGCCCGAGGTCGGCGGCCTTGTACTCGATTATTTCCTTGCGCTTGGCGCCCATGATGCCTTTCAGGGACGGGTAGCGCGGCTCGTTGATGCCGCTGGTCG
>DATGVV010000242.1:0-1745 GCA_035299885.1 Chloroflexota bacterium
CATGCCGGCACCGAATCCGCCGACACTGATACAAAATTCATATGAGCTTCGTCACAGTCCTGTGAAAGGGCCTGAAAACACGAGTTATTTAGTGTCAGCGGTTCACGGTGGATCGCGGGGCTACCGCCTATGCCACGTCCACCCGCACGCCCTCCATCAAGTATCAACCGTCCTCTGGCTGCCGGTTGTCTTGACATGGGGCGGGGGGTGAATGTGCATGCAGGCGGCCGTGGGCGGCAGGCCAGCCCGCCCCGCCTGGTGAGGCCGCTGAAGCGGCTGGGGTCGGGCAGGCCGGCGCCATGGCACCGGGACGGAAATGAGCGGCCGGCCAGCAGGCGAACACACCACACGCCGCTCCGGCGGCAGTTCCGCGCAGCCACTCTCAGCGCGCGATCTCAGGGCGTGGGCAGCCAAGATGGCTGCCACGTTGCCACCGTTGACCACGCCGCAGGTGGCTGCGGTGGCCAGGCTGGCAGCGCAGATCGACACCACCAGCAGCCAAGAACTGGCCGCGTGACCACGCCCTACTCGATCCTGATCCGGCGGGTGACGTCGGCCCGTTCGGCGCGTGTGCCGGTAGCGGGGCCGACGACCAAGCGCCTGCCGCGCAGCGCCATCTTGAGCAGCGCTCGTCTCTCCTCCGGATCAGCATCCTCCCATCGGCGCAGCCAATGCTCACGGCTCGCTCTGGGCGGCCGCTGGGGAGGTGGGCCACCGCCGAGCGCGGCATGTTCGGCCTTGAGCTTGGCTATGCGCTCATCCAGTGGACGGACAGCTATGTCGTAGCGGGCCAGAGGGATGTCACCACGCCCAAGGCGGTCGGCAAGGGCCTCGGCAACGCTCTCGGCCTCGGCGATGGCCAGGTTAAGCTGCGCGGTTTGGCTCTCAACTTCACGGGCTACGGCCTCGATTGCAGCGGCATGGCGGGGATCCGCCAGAATCGCGATGGCGAGTGCCGCAGCGGCTTCATCCAAGGCACGCTGGTCGACCGCGATACGGCCGCATCCGCCGAAGCCCTTCGGGCACCAGTACTGCCGGTTAACCGCGCCGTCAGGGTACGGCTTCACGTTTTTACGCGGCCTTCCGTACAGCGGCCGACCGCAGCCCTCCACGCCGCACGTAACGATCCCCGAGCAGAGGTAGTGCCATGAGTTCGGACGCCCGCGACGGCGTGCGGCGTACATCGCGCAGACCCGGTCGAAGTCCTCCTCTGTGACGATCGGCTCACCCGGCAGGCGGCCGACAACGGACGTGACACCCGTCGCCGCGTCGGTGTAGATGATCCTGCCGCAGTTGCGCTCCCGGGTCAGGATTCGCCGCAGGCTGCCTCGTGCCCACGACTTACCGTAGCTGGTGCGGACGCCGCGTGCATTGAGCTCAGCGAGCAGCGCGTCCTGGGACTCCCCCGCCAAGAATCGCCTGGTCAGGTCCCGGATAACCTCGGCCTCGTCTTCACGTATGGTCACGAGATCGGCCTCGAAGCCAAACGGCCGGGATGACCCGTTCGGCTCGCCCGCCATGGCCTTGAGCTTCTTGCCGCGGGCGCTTCTGGTCGACAGCCGGTCGGAGTAGTAGGCGGCAGCGTTCATAGCGTCGCGGAACGCCTTCTTGCCGTTCGGCGTGGTCAGGTCGTACTCGCTCTCGCTGTCCAGCACCCCCAGGCCGCGAACGGCCAGCTCGATCATCCGCTCGGCGTCCGGGGGCTGGCGGGTGAAGCGCTCCAGGTCGAACACGATGAACCCGCC
>DATGVV010000243.1:0-7359 GCA_035299885.1 Chloroflexota bacterium
GTCGCCAGGATCAGCTGACCTGTCCGCAGGTGCCAGCCGAGGTCTGAGTCGAGGCTGGGATGCAAGCAGGCCGCAGCCGCGGCGATCACTGCCAGCAGACCGGGCAGCCCGACAGCGGTTCGTGGCCACCGGAGGGTCAGCGTGCGGGCTGCCGGCAGCGCCAGGGAGCTCATGCGAATCCGGCAACGCCGGCCTGCCGCCAAAGGTGATGGCCGTGTGCCTAACGGGCCATGTATGCGCCCCGCAGGCGTTCACGGAGTGCGCGCGATAACGGCAACTTCTGGCCGAAAGTGACGGCTTTGCCAGCGTATCACACCTTCTTCTCATTCGCAGCCGCCAGGCGCTGAAGGCCATCACCCCCGGCTTGTCACCGGCGTTTCAGTCGCCGAACCCGCAACCAAAGGGGCCGGGCGAAAGCCCAGGTTCCGCAGAGAAAAGGAGGAACGGCGAGCATGTACAGCAGTCTTATCGACGACGCAGGCCGAACGATCACCTGCCCCCGCTGTGAGCAACCGCAGCCTATGCGTGACTTCGCCACGCTGGGTATGAGCCCTCGCTACGCCCAACTGCTCGATCCGATCTACCGCTGCAAGCAATGCAATCACCTCTTTGCGCCGCGGCAGCAAATGAGCGCCGCGAGCGCGGCAGCCTAGGCCCAGCACATGTCGGCCGGAAAGGAGGTACTCACCGGGACGGAGCTTTTATTGAGAGCGTTTCATGAGGAGCGGGCGGCAAATGCCACCGAGTACGCCCTTGTGATCTCGCTCATTGCTCTGGCAATCGTTGTCGCGGTTGCCGGTGTAGGCGGCCAGCTGGGCCTGGCCTACAACAGTCTCTCCAGCCGGATCGGAACCGCGCTGGCAAACCTGTAGTCAAGCAAACGGAAATCAAAAGCACTCAAAAATAAAAAGGAGAAACGAAAGAAATGGAACTGATCAAACGCTTCATGGTTGAGGAAGAAGGCGCCAACGCGACTGAGTACGCGCTGGTTATCGGCCTTATCGCTCTGGCGATCGTCGCCGCCGTCACGGGCGTGGGCACCGCTCTGAGCACTGCCTTCACCAACATCGGCACTTCAGTTACAAACCACGTAACGGCGAAGTGACAGGACGCATTCAAGAGTGGGCGGTCTGACCGCCCACTCTTGAATTGCCCTCTCCAGGATTGAAATGACTCTGCACCTGCTGCTCACGACAACTTTCGCGCTGGCTGCCAGCTGGGCTGTGTACACGGATTTCAGGTACCGCCGGATTTCCAACCGGCTCACCCTCGGTGTGGCGGCTTCAGCGCTGGCGGCGCGGCTGGTGTTGGGCGGTCCCGAAGCGGGACTCGCGGGTCTGGAAGGCTGGGTGCTCGGGGCAGCTCTGCTCATCCTTCCCTTCGCGTTAGGTTGGATGGGCGCCGGCGACGTCAAGCTGCTGGCCGGCTTCGGAGCGCTGGGCGGGCCGCAGTTCGTGCTGCAAGCGGCTCTCCTTGGTTCGATCGCCGGCGGCGCTATCGCGCTGGTCTACCTGGCTCGCGAACGCAAGCTGTGGCAGACGTTCGTGTTCCTGCCGGCCTATGTTCGCCATCCCCTCGGCACTGTCTTGGAGACGAAGCGCCGGATGCCGTTCGGCCCGGCTCTCGCTCTGGGTGGCGCCGCAACCATGGCTTTGACGAGGACGATGCTATGAAAGATCTTCGCTCCGAGAAAGGCGCCGCCGCTCTCGAGTTCGCGTTCGTCGCCCCCATGCTGGCGCTCCTGCTGGGCGGGATCGTCGAAGTGGGCAACCTGGCCCAAACCGCCATCGTAGCCAGCAATGCGGCCCGTGAGGGCGCCCGCTACGCGGCGGTGCGTGACACTTACGCCGCCACCGCGGCCGTGAATTACCTGACCTCTGCCCTGGCGGGCCGGACGGACGTAACGCTGCCGTCGATCGGCCAGGTCAGCATCACCGGCGGCGCCCAGGTCGGCGACCAGGTGACGGTCAGCCTGCCGGTGACCGTCACCTTCAACATGCCGGTGATCCAGAAGGTGCTGGGCGGCAGCATCACGCTGAACGGCGGCGCCGCCATGAGGGTCTCACAGAAATGAAAAAGCTCTTTAAATCGCAACGCGGCTCGACCATCACCGAGCTCGCGTTCATCCTGCCAGTGCTGCTGCTGTTCCTGATGATCATCATGGAAGGCAGTCACGTCCTCAACGTCTGGATGGTGCTGTCCAACGAGACTCGCGAGGCGGCGCGCTATGCCGTTGCCGGCGTACGCGTGGGCGATACCAACCTGGTATCGGAAGTCACGAGCTATGCCCAGGCGCAGATCGGCGGCATGGTCGACCCCACGCCGCTCAACATCACGGTTTCGGTCCAGATGTCGGGCACGCAGCCTACGTCCGTGAGCGTGACCAGCAACTACACCGTCGACACTGTTACACCGCTGCTGCAGGCGCTCGTGCCCAGCTTTCCGGTCAGTACTACGTCGGTGATGAGGGCAGAATGAAACGGTTTTTCCGCTCCGAAGATGGCATGGTCGCCGTGCTGGTGGCGCTGTGCATGACGATGCTGCTGGGCTTTACCGGTCTGGTGCTCGATGCTGGCGTGCTGTTTGTCCAACGCACACAAATGCAAAAAGCGGTCGACGCAGCCTCGCTCGCTGGCGCGCAAGATATCGGCTTCAGCGGCACAAACCCCAGCGCTGACGCCGCGAACATTGCCGCTGCCAATGGCGTAACCAGTGCGGAGCTGACCTACAACGGGTATGACTCCACCTTCGCCGGCAATGACTCCTGGCGGGTAACTGCCAGCCGCACGGTGCCGCTCATCTTCGCGCCCCTGGTTGGCTTTAACAACGGCACCATCAGCGTGGAGTCGCTGGCCATCAGCAGCGCTCTCAAATCAATCGATGCGCAGTACGTGCTGCCCTATGCGCTGTGGTCCGGGAACCCGAGCGGCGAGTACAGCGCCGGTGGCCTGCAGCCCGGCACGGTTCCGCTGTACCGAGACAATCAGTGGCCCAGCTCCGTGGTGGTGCCGGATCCCAACAAGTGCAAGCCCCTAGACAGCAAAGACAACAATGACAATCGGCCGCTTTGCAATCCGAACTGGAACGTTGGCCCCAACGTCGACTTCAAGGGTTTCTTCAACAACCTTCAGGGTGAGCTGGCAGTCGGCGGGTCGATTCCTCCCTCATCACAGGGCGGCAACTCGAGCGAGCCGACGGACCTGCTGTGCCAGCTGGCCGCTTCCGGCCACGAGGCGCTGATCCCAGTCGTCAGCGCTGCTACTCAGGCCAGCGGCGGCATCAGCTTCACCATCAGCGGCTTCATGGCGGTGACCGTCAACACGATCTCTGTGTGCAACGGCGGTAAAGACATGAGCCAGCCGTTTTACGCCACCATCATCGGCCCCGCCGACTTCACCCATGGCACGCCTGGCGGGACCACGACCACGACGAACCCTGTCCGGGTCCTCAAGATCTGGCGCTAGTCGGAATCATCAACCACAGGAGATAGGAACGTATGAAAGGCATCGGAGGCAAGGGAGTTCTCGCGCTCTCTCTCGTTTTGGGTATGGCCACCTCGTACATGGTCTACCAGTACGTCGACCAGGCCAGCCAGGCGGCCAAGCCGGTTGAGACCGTGCAGGTGCTCACGGCGGCCAAGGACATCCCGGCCCGCACGACCATTACCACCGAGATGCTGCGGGTGGCCCAGGTGCCGGTGGATCTCAAGCTGCCGCAGGCCATGAGCACCCCGCTCCAGGCCACCGGCAAAGTGAGCAAGCTGCCGATCTCGCAAGGCGAGGAGCTGCTCGGCAACAAGCTCTTTGGCGACCGCGAGGAGTCCGGCCTGGCCTTCGTCGTGCCGAACGGCAAGCGGGCCGTGTCGGTCAGTGTGAACGAGGTCCTCGGCTCCGGCGGCATGATCGTGCCCGGCGATTCTGTCGACGTGGTGGCCGTCCTGGACACGGCGCCAACAACGGCCCTGGGTGATCCCAAGAGCGCGGCCTTTGGCGTGGACATCAGCGCGCACGCGCAGATTAAGGCCGTGTCGCAGTACATCCTGCAGAACGTGGAGGTGCTCGCGGTAGCCCAGCAGCTGGAGGGCGAACCTGCTCCCGCGGGCGCTCCCCAGAAGGCCGCCCAGGCTGCGGGCGTCAACAACAATGCGCAGCCCGCTAAACAGAGCAACACTACCCAGCCGTCCGCCAAGACGGCTACGCTCGCGGTCACGCCCGAGGAAGCTCAAAAGCTGGTGCTGGCCGAAGACAAGGGGAAGATCCGTCTGGTGCTGCGCGCCCGCGGTGATAACGCCACCATCAAGCTCGACGACGGCCTGCTGAGCACATTGAACGGCGCTGCTGTCCTGAAGTCGGAGCCAAAACCGCTATGACGGAAGTCCAGCCCGTCGTTCTGTCCGAAGGCCCGGCCCACACCGAGCGACAGCGTGCTGGCGCCGTCAGCCTGCTGCTGGTCGACGACTCGCCCGACGAGCGTACTGCCACCAAGCGCTTGCTGATGGCCGGCGAGCTGGTGATTGCCGGCGAAAGCGTGCTTGGCACTGAGGCCGTGGCCATGGCCCGCGAGCTCAAGCCCGACGTGATCCTCGTTGCCGTGGAGGAGCCCGTGGCCGCCGCGCTGCGCACCATCGAAGCCCTCAACGTGGTGGTGCCCCAATGCTCGGTGGTGGCCCTCTCGACCCTTACCGGCCGCGACTATCTCCGCCAGGCAATGGTGGCCGGCGCCCGCGACTACGTGGCTCGCCCAGTCGATCCGGAGGAGCTCGAAAAGGTCATCCTGAACGTGTACGAGCTGGAGCGCAAGCGCAGCTCGCTCAACGAGCACGTGATCGAGAGCGGTCATGTTGGCGACGTCATCACCGTGTTCGGCGCGAAAGGCGGCATCGGCCGCACCACGCTGGCAACGAACCTCGCGGTGGCGCTGGCGCTGAAGAACCAGCAGCGGGTAGCCCTCATTGACCTCGACCTGCAGCTCGGCGACGTGGCGTTGATGCTGGACATCGTGCCGGAGCGCACGATTGCCGACCTGGTCCCCGTTATCGACAAGCTGGACCCAGAGCTGATGCGCGGCTTCATGAGCGTGCACGACTCCGGGCTCAAGGTGCTGCCCGCCCCGGCGCGGCCCGAGGACGGCGAGAAAGTCACCTCCGTCCACATCAAGAAGATCCTGGAGATTCTGGCCCACACCTACGACTACGTGGTGGTCGATACTCCGCGCCAGCTCAACGACAACGTGATCGCCGCGCTGGACATCTCCGGGATGGTGTGCCTGGTGGCCAGCAATCAGCTGACCTGCCTCAAGAGCACCAAACTGTGCCTGGCCTTGCTCAAAAACTGGCACTACAGCACCGACAAGGTCAAACTGGTCATGAACCAGGCGCACAACGGCAGCAGCCTGCCGATGAATGACGCCGAGATGGCAATCGACTATCCCATCTTCTGGAAGGTGCCGTATGACGGCCACCTGGTCGCCACGAGCCAGTGGGGCAAGCCGTTCGTGCATGCTCAGCCTGGCGCCAAGATCTCTCAGAACGTCAGCGCGCTGGCGCAGGCGGTCACCGGCTCACGGGCCAGCGGCCGCTCGCTGCTGGGCAGGTTTAGGGGCTAGTCGCGATGTCTGTCCTGCTTGAACGTTCCGGTTTCCGAATCGGCGCCGATGGCGACGCCAAGGCGAACGAGCCGGCACCGAGCCTGCCGCTCGAGGACCGCCGCGCCCCATCCGATCCGTTCCTCGACCTGAAGGCGCGAGTCCACGAGCGGCTGATCCGCGAGATCGACCTCAACCGCTTGGAGGGTCAGGACCCAACGGTGGTGCGGACCCAGGTGGAGGAAGCAGCGCGAACGCTGCTGGCCGCCGAGGACGTGCCCATGGCCCGCCAGGAGCGGCTGCGGCTCATCGCCGACATCACCGACGAAGTCCTGGGGCTGGGCCCGATCCAGACCCTGCTGGACGACCCGACCATCTCTGAGGTCATGGTCAATGGCCCCGACCAGGTTTACTTCGAGCGCGCCGGCGTGCTGTACCTGAGCGACAAGGTCTTCAAAGACGCCAACCACATCATGCGCGTGATCGAGAAGATCACGGCGCCGCTGAACCGCCGCATCGACGAACGCTCGCCCATGGTCGACGCCCGCCTGCCTGATGGCTCCCGCGTGAATGCCATCATCCCGCCGCTGGCCATCGACAGCCCCGTAGTAACCATCCGAAAGTTCTCCAAGGAGCCGTACCAGGTCGACGATCTCATCCGCTTCGGCACGCTCACGCCGGAGATCGTCGAGGTGCTCAAGGCCTGCATCACCATGCGGCTCAACATCATCGTGGCCGGCGGCACCGGCACCGGTAAGACGACCCTGCTCAACGTGCTGTCGTCGTTCATCCCGCCGACCGAGCGCGTGGTCAGCATCGAGGATCCGGCCGAGCTCCAGCTGCGTCAGCGGCACGTCGTCCGCTTGGAGACGCGCCCGGCCAACATCGAGGACGAGGGCCAGATCACGCAGCGTGAGCTGGTCAAGAACGCCCTGCGCATGCGCCCCGACCGCATCCTCGTCGGTGAGGTCCGCGGCGGCGAGGCCTTCGACATGCTGCAGGCCATGAACACGGGCCATGACGGCTCCCTGACGACAGTACACGCCAATTCGCCCCGGGACGCGCTGTCCCGCGTGGAGAACATGGTGCTCATGGCGGGCCTGGACTTGCCGGCCAAAGCCATCCGCGAGCAGGTGGCCTCGGCGATCGACCTCATCGTGCACATCACCCGTATGAAAGACGGCTCGCGGCGGGTCACCCACGTGACGGAAATCGCCGGTATGGAAAGCGACGTGGTCACGATGCAGGATATCTTCCTGTTCCAGGCCCGCGGCCAGGACGAATTTGGCCGGCTGATGGGCTCCATCCGGCCCACCGGCCTGCGTCCCAAGTTCTCGGAGCGCTTCGAGCAGTACGGCGTTCATCTGCCGGCCAACCTGTTCGAGGTGGGCTTGTAGCCGTGGACATCACGCTCATCGCTCCGGGCCTGGCGTTCGTCGTGGTGCTCCTGTTCGGCACGGGCGTGTATCGCACGGTCCACCAGGGCGGACTGCTGGCCAGGCGGCGCATCGCTTCCTTTGCGCCCAGCAACGCGGCGCGGGTCGAATCCGGCCCCATGGTTGACAGCCCGCTGTTCAAGAAGCAGCGTTACAGCTCGATTGGTCTGCTGGACGCGCTTCTGGGGCAGAAAGGGCGCGGCGCCGCCATGTCGATGGAGCTGGCCCGGGCTGGCCTGCCGCTGCTGGCCGGCGAGTACCTGCTGATCAGCTGGGGCGCTGCGCTGCTGGCGCTGGTGGTCGTCAAGGGGGTGTCCCAGTCGCTGCCGGTCGCCCTGGT
>DATGVV010000244.1:0-1913 GCA_035299885.1 Chloroflexota bacterium
CCCAGCCTGTTTGGGGCCGTTGGCGTGTCGGCGCTGCTGGCGGTGCATGCGGTGCCGCTGACCTACCTGGCTGCGGCTGGCGCCCTGGCGGGGCGAAACGTTGAGGAGCTGGAGCGCGCCGCCCGGGTGAGCGGCGCGGGCCCATTTGCCGTCATGCGCAGCGTTACGCTGCCGCTGCTCAGGCCGGCGCTGGCCGCCGGCGCGGCGCTGGCCTTCATTGCCTCGGCCAGCGACTTCGGCATTCCAGCCGTGGTGGGGCTGCCGGCGCGTTTTTCGATGGTGACTACCGAGATCTACCAGCGGCTGTCCTTCTCGGCCAACCAGACCAGCTTCGCGGCAGCTGTGGTCCTGGCAGCGCTGCTGGCACTGCTGGCCTCTTTGTTCCTGATCCTGCTTGGCCGCTTCCACGTTGGCGCAGCGGTAGCGGCTGCCGGCCGGCGGCAGCCCGCGGGTGGGAGGTGGACGCTCGGCGGAGCGGTCCTGCTGGCCGCGGGCTGGCTGTGGGTTGGGCTGACCTCGCTGCTGCCGTTGGCGGCGCTCATCCTGGTGGCCGTCACGCGCGCATACGGGTTGCCGCCAACGCCGGCCAACTGGTCGGTCACGCATTTCGAGGCGGCCATCAGCCGGAATGGGGGCGAGGCGCTGCTGCGCAGCGGCGGGCTGGCGGCCCTGGCGGCGACCGCGATCGTCCTGCTGGGCATCGTGGCGGCGCTGATCGGGCGCGGCAGCCGCGCCGGACGGCTGCTGGAAGGTGCCATCGCGCTGCCCTATGCCATCCCGGGCTCGGCACTCGCGGTGGCCGTCATCCTGGCCTTCAGCCGCTGGCTCTACGGCTCGCTGTTGATCATCCTGCTGGCCTACGTCGCTCGGTTCTGGGCACTGGGCCACCGGCCCATTGCCGGCGCACTGGCGCAGACCGGCCGCGAGCTGCTGCAAGCCGCCCAGGTCGCCGGCGCGGGCCCGCTCCGCAGCTTCATGACGGGGGCCTGGCCGGCCATTGCGCCGGCCAGCGCATTCGCCTGGCTGCTGGTATTCCTCACGGCGCTGCACGAGCTCACCGTCTCGAGCCTGCTGTACACGCCGGTAACCCAGACGGTGGCGGTTGTCGTGCTCAACTCCGAGCAGGAAGGCGACGTGGCCCGCACCGCCGCCCTAGCCGTGGTGCTGACGGCGCTCGTGCTCGCGGCAGCCGTGCCGGCAACCTGGCTGGCATCGCGCAGACGGCCCTCTCCCTAGCCCTCTCCCTCCGGGAGAGGGAATAGAATGCGCGCATGCCGTTGGCCAAGAACGTGCGGCTCGTGGGCTACCACGATTTGCAGGACAAGCCTGGCTTCAAGCTGGGCATGCAGCAGGTCCGTGACCGCTGGTACCTCTACCTGGCTCACCTGTGGGAACCGGGCTGGAGCATCCTGGACGTCACCAACCCGGCCGCGCCGGAGCTGGTGCGCTTTGTCGAAGGCCCGGCCAACACCTGGACCATCCAGCTGCAGGTGGCGGACGGCAAGCTGATCGCCGGCCTGGAGCGCATCGCGCCCAATTGGGGTGGCGATACCAACGGCCCGCCACACCAAGAAGGCTTCTACATCTGGGACGTGAGCGAGCCCGCTGAGCCCAGGAAGCTCGGCCACTGGCGCGGCGGCGCGGATGGCTGCCATCGCAACTACTACGACGGCGGTCGCTACGTCCACGCCTCGGCGCATCTGAAAGGCTTCAACAAGCGCCAGTACGTGTGCGTCGACATCGCCGACCCGGAGAACCCCACGATCGCCGGCCAATGGTGGTTCCCCGGCCAGAACACGGCCGCCGGCGAGCGCTTCTCGGAGATGGATGCGCACAATTCGGGGTCCCCGCCGAGTTTATCGAGGCGGGGTGACAAGCACGTGCAGCTGCACGGCGGCGCCTACATTGAGGGT
>DATGVV010000245.1:0-5996 GCA_035299885.1 Chloroflexota bacterium
CGGTCGGGCGAGTGACCTGGACTGGATCGACATGACCGATCCCGAGCAGCAGGATGTGGAGCGGCTGCTGGGACGCATCGAGGAGCTCGAGACCCGGCTGGCGCGCTTGGAAGCCTATTCTCCCTCTCCCGCCGCGGCGCGGGAGGGTCGGGGTGAGGGAGCCCGAGCCCGCAGGACGAACCACCCTCACCCTAGCCCTCTCCCGCCAGCGGGAGAGGGGACCACCTAAAGTTTGATCGAGCTGTTCAACACCTTCACCGGCCGCAAGGAGCCGTTCCAGCCGGCCGGCGACGCCGTCAGCATGTACGTGTGCGGGCTCACGCCCAAGAACCATCCGCACATCGGCCATGCCTGGCTGTTCGTGAGCGTGGACGTGATGCGCCGCTATCTCGAGTTCGCGGGCTACAAGGTCCAGCACGTCCAGAACTTCACGGACGTGGACGACAAGATCATCGAGGCCGGCCACCGCGACGGCATCTCGCCGGAGCAGGCTGCCGCGCGCTACATCGATTCCTACTGGAAGGGCATGGACTCGCTCAACGTCCTGCGCCCGACCGCCACGCCTTACGCCACCGAGTACATCCCGCAGATGATCCAGGTTATCCAAGGCCTCATCGAGCGTGGCTATGCCTACCAGGCCAACGGCGACGTCTACTACCGCGTGGAGCGCTTCCCCGACTATGGCAAGCTCAGCGGCAACACCGTCGACCGGCTGTCGGCCGGCGCGCGCATCGAGCCGGGCGAGCACAAGGAGAAGCCGTACGACTTCGCCTTGTGGAAGGCGGCCAAGCCCGGCGAGCCGATGTGGGACAGCCCCTGGAGCCAGGGCCGGCCCGGCTGGCACATCGAGTGCTCGACCATGATCCACCAGGTCCTCGGCGAGAGCATCGACGTCCACTGGGGCGGGCGCGACCTGATCTTTCCGCACCACGAGAACGAGATCGCCCAGAGCGAGGCGTTCACAGGTAAAAAGCCTTTCGTGCGGCTGTGGATGCACGTCGGCCTGATGCAGACCGGCAGCGAGAAGATGGCCCACTCGCTGGGCAACTTCGTGACCATCCACGACATGATCGACGAGTTCGGGGCGGACGTGCTGCGCATGTACCTTGTCTCGGAGCATTACCGCACGCCGGTGACCTTCAGCACCGAGTTCGTGGGCCGCGCCGGTGAGCGTCTCAAGCGGCTGCGCTCCGCCGAGCGCAACCTGCGCTTCCTGGCTGCCGAGTGCGCCAAGCGTCCGGCCGAAGGCGACACTTTCGCGACAGGCAAGCTGGCAGATGCCCTGGTCGAGCAGGCCGAGGTCAGCCTGGAGCAGTTCCGCGAGGCCATGGACGACGACCTGAACACGCCGCGCGCCATCGCCGCCATCGAGGCGCTGGCCAAGCAGATCAACACCATCAACGACCAAGTCGCGCGCGAGCCTGATCTGGCGACGGCGGAGCTCGAGGCTGGGCTGGACCACGCCGGGGACGTCTACCACCGGCTAACGGGCGTGCTTGGCCTCGAGCTGGTGGAACCGGAGCCCGCCGTCGACGATGCGGCCATCCAGCGCCTCGTAGAGGAGCGCACTGAGGCGCGCAAGCGTAAGGATTTTGCCGCTGCCGATCGCATCCGTCAGGAGCTTGTGGACATGGGCATCACCATCGAGGACCGGCCCCAGGGCACCATCTGGTACCGTCAGTAGGCCAGGTGGACTGGCTGCTCAGCGATCCATTCGACGCTGACCTCCTGGCGCACTACCTGTATTTCGATCATCTCGATGACGAGCGCACCGTTCTTGGCGAAGCCGAGGCTCACGGCGACCGCCTTCTGCTCGTCGCTCGTAAGCTGTTCGACGCCCGCAATGACTACGGCGAGCTCACCACCGGCGAGGTATTCGAGCTGTGGCGCGCGCCCGCTGCGTCCTCAGGCCAGGAAATCCTCGAAGAGGAGTCCTACCTGTTCACGACCTACGACACCCTTTCCGAGGCCGCTCAGGCGCTTCTAGCCGCGTGACCCTCCGGAGGGGCTCCATGGCGCGTTCTCGTAGGGTGAACCGCCGTTCAGGTTCCGGGCAGCCGCTGAGGGTGACGGCCAGGCTGGCGCAGAAGCTTGCGCTCCAGGCTTGGTTGGAGCCTGCTGCGGCCTCACCACCGCCTGACAGCCGGTTAGCAGAAGCGCCGTCGCTAAAACGGCCGACCGCAATGTGCCCCCCAGCCGCTCCCACCGCGGTGGGAGCGGAACAGTCATGAGCCAACCCCTGCCAGCGTCAGCACCGCCCGCTTGACCATATTCCGCGCCATAGTCACCTTGAAGCCGTTGTCTTTGAGTGGCCGGGCGCCCGCTACTGCTGCCTCGCCAGCCTGGCCGGCCAGGTCCTCATCTATGGTCTTGCCGGCCAGCAACTTCTCAGCCTCAGTGGCGCGCCACGGCTTGGGTGCGACCCCGCCCAGCACAATCCCGATGTCCTTGATCGTTCCGCCGTCCAGCTTGGCGACCGCGGCCACGCTCACCAGAGCGTGGTCCCACGAGTCACGCTCCCGAACTTTGAGATAGGTTCCTTGGCCGCCGGCGAAGCGATCCGGAACTCGCAGCTCGGTCGCGATCTCATCCGGCGCCAGGACGTTCTCCCGCGTGACCGACACCTCCGGCCCAGTGAAGAAATCGTCCAGCGCCAAGGTCCGTGATCCGCGTGCGCTCTGCAGTGTGATGCTGGCGCCGTGCGCCATGAGGGCTGGCCCGAGGTCGCTGGGGTGGACGATGAACGATCTCTGCCCGCCCAGAATGGCGTTGAACTTATTGTCGCCCACCGCTGCGTAGCATTGGCTGCCGCCGTTGCGGAAGCACGGGAATTGCGCCCGGAAATAGAGGCACCACGGCCGCTGAAGCATGTCGCCGGCAACCGTGCCCATATTGCGGATCTGCGGCGTCGCGACCTCGCCGGCCGCCGCCGCGATCCCAGGGAAGCGCTGTTGCACGGCCGGGCTGTCGGCCAGGTCCGAGATGTTCGTGGTTGCGCCTATTCGCAGGCCGGCGCCGTCGTCCTGCAGAAACTTCAAGCCGGCAATCCGCGAAATGTTCACCAGCAGTGGCGGAGACAGGTGCCGAACCTTCATCAGACGCAGCAGATCGGTTCCGCCGGCGACCACCAGAGCTCCGTCCTGACCCAGCAGGGAGACCGCCTCGGACACCGACTTGGCATACACGTGGCTGAAGCGTTTCATCTCAGCTCCCCTTCTGCGTGGGATACAACGCGTCGAGAATCTTGTCAGGCGTGATGGGAAGATCGGTGAAGCGCGTGCCCGTCGCGTTGTAGACCGCGTTCGCCAGCGTTCCAACGACGGCGGTGATCGGCGTCTCGCCCAATGCCTTGGCGCCCAATGGGCCTACCGGATCCGGGTCGCCCACGAAGGTCACGCTGATGTTCGGGACGTCCAGGTGCGTGAACACCTTCTGATCGTGATAGCCGTAAGTGAGCGGGATACCAGTGCGCGGGTCGGTCAACAGCTCCTCGCCCAGCGCCATAGAGATGCCCTGCACGATGCCGCCCTGTATTTGACTCTCCGCGGTCAATGGGTTCACTATCTGGCCACTGTCGTGGATGGCCACATAGTCCAGCACTCGCACCTTGCCTGTCTCCACATCGACCTCCACCTCAGCGAAATGCGTGGCAAAAGCCATCACCATCTGCTCCACTTTGGGGTTAGTCGTCGCCGCCGCCTGGATGGCATCGGGCAGACCTTTCGCGATCTTTTCCAACGGAACCTTCGTGGCAGGTTTGTCCTTCGCGAAGATCTGTCCCTGCCGCATGTCCAGCGAGCCTGCCTCGGCGTTGCCCAGCTCCGGGGCCGCCAGCTTGAAGATCTGCTCGCGCAGCTGCTTAGCGGCGGCGACCACGGCCGTGCCTGTCTGCATCGTATTGCGGCTGCTCGATTCGCCGACTGAGTAGGGTGATGTGAAGGTGTCGCCATACAGTGCGCTTACGGTCTCCCATGGCACGCCCAGCGCCTCCGCGCCGATCATGGCCATCGTCGTCTTGGCGCCGCCGCCTATGTCAGTTACGCCGGTCACCACCTGCACCGAAGCGTCCGGGTTCAGTCTGAGGATGGCGCCGCTCAAGCCTGGCGCTGATGGATAGTTGCCCATGGTCATGCCGATGCCGCTTTTCCGCGGCCCCGCCGAGTCGCCCGGCTTGTGCCAGCGATCGCGCCAATGGAAGCGCTCGGCGCCGGTCGTGATGGTTTGCTCCAGCGCGGTGCTCGTGAAGTCCTGCTTGTTGTTCCACTTCTTGACGAAGTTTTTGAGCACGAAGTCCAGCGGGTTCATGCCGAGCTTCTCTGCCAGCATGTCCATGATCTGGCCCGTGGCGAAAATGCCCTGCGGGTAGGCCGGCGCGCGGAAATTGGCGGCGGTAATGGTGTTGGTGTAGGTCGGGTAGATCTTGCGCCGGACGTTCGGCAGGTCCCACAGCTCCAGTCCGACCACGCTGCCGCTGGATTTCTTGTAAGCGCCTTGGTTGCTGTAGATGGTCTGGTCGAGTGCCACCAGCGTGCCATCCCGCTTGGCCGCCACCTTCACCTTGTTACGCGTTGCCCACCGACCGTGAACGCCGATCCAGTCGTCGGCCCGAGTGAACTCCACCCGGACCGGCTTCCCGGTCCGCTGGGCTAGCACAGCAGCCATGAGATCCGCATCCTGGGCCTGGTTCTTGTTTCCAAAGCCGCCGCCCATGTATTGGCAGATGACCCGAACCTTGCTTTGTGAAATCTTCAGGTTTACGGCCAGGTCGCGTTTGGCGTTGGAGATCCCTTGCGTCGGCGTGTAGACGGTGAGCTGGTCACCATTCCACACGGCGGTCGACGATCGAGGCTCCATCTGGCCGTTGTTGATGTGCTTGCTGGCAAAGCTGCCCTCTACCACCACCAGGTCCGCTTGTTGGAAGGCCTTGTCCACGTCGCCCCACTCGGTAACCATCGGCTTGCCGCCCGCCAGGTTGCCGTCCGGCCAGATCTTGGGCGCCTCCGGCGCCAACGTCTCCTCCATGTCCAGCACGTAGGGCAGCTTCTCGTAGGTGACCTTGATCAGCTCGAGCGCGTCCTCGGCGATGTAGCGATCGGTCGCCGCCACGGCTGCGACCGCGTCACCCACATAACGCACCGGGTTGTTGAACATGAACCGTTTGTTGACCGTCTCTCCGCTGGACCATGGGACCTGCGTGTTGAAGGCGTGGATGACGGCCTTGACTCCTGGCAGGGCCTCAGCCGCCGCGGTGTCGATAGCCACGATCCGAGCATGAGGCCAGGGGCTGCGCAGAACGCGTGCAAAGAGGCTCCCCGCCACTCGCACGTCCCACGAGTACTTCGCCTGCCCGGTCACCCGCTCGAAGCCGTCGATTCGGCCCCGCGGCTTGCCGACAATATCCAGGTTGCCGGCGGCGCTCATGCCACCGCCTCCCCGCGCTGGATGCGGGCTGCTTGCATGACCGAGCTGACGATGTGGTTGTAATTCCCGCAGCGACAGATGTTGCCGGACACCGCCTTGCGAATCTGCGCCTCGGTGGGACTGGCGACCTTAGCCAGCAGTGCTTGCGCTGCCATGATCTGGCCCGGAATACAGTAGTTGCACTGACCTGCGTCGCCTGCAATGAAGGCCTGCTGCAGCGGATGCAACTTGCCACCTGTGGACAGGCCCTCGATGGTGGTCACCTCTCGCCCCTCTGCCCACACAGCCAGCTGACTGCAGGAATACACCGCCCGCCCATCGAGCAGCACGGTGCAAGCACCGCACTCCGCGCGGTCGCAGCCCAACTTAGCGCCGGTGAAGCCCAGCTGATCCTGGAGGAGCTCCAGCAGCGTTACCCGGTCCGCCACGTCTACCCGATATGGCGTGCCGTTCACTTTCAGGTTGACGACTGATTGCCCGGGCTCCAGCACACCCCCGCTTGGCTGCTGCTGCGCCGCCACTGGTGCGGCTCCGGCCAGCAGCCCCGTACCCGCTGCCGCCACGGCCGCCGCGGC
>DATGVV010000246.1:0-3666 GCA_035299885.1 Chloroflexota bacterium
ATCGGACGGCGAGGCCGCACGGCTCGCGATGGTACTCCAGCTCCTGCGTGATCGGCCGAGCCTGCTCGTGCTGGACAATTTTGAGACGGTGCTCGAGCCAGGTCAGCCGGAGGGGCGCTATCGAGACGGCTTTGCCGGGTATGGCGCGGTGCTGCAAGCCATCGGCGAGACCCGGCATCAGAGCTGCCTGGTGGTGACCAGCCGCGAGGCGCCGCCCGAGCTAGCCTTCGTGGGCGGAGGTGGGGTACGCCGGTTCCAACTGGGGGGTCTCGGCATAGTCGAAGGTCAGGTGTTGTTGGCCGACAAGCAGCTCTCGGGCAATGACGCAGACTGGGCCAATCTGATGGCCCGATTCGGTGGCAATGGCCTGGCCTTGAAGGTGGTTGGCGAGAGCATCAGTCAGGTGTTCGACGGGGACATTGGAGCGTTCCTGGGCCAGGCGGGCTCGAGCTCGATGTTTGGTGGCATCCGGCGTCTCCTGGCGGAGCAGACAGGGCGGAGTTCGGTGCCCGAGCGGGAAGTGCTGCGCGTACTGGCCGTGGAGCGCGAGCCGGTGAGCGTCGCCGAGTTGATTGGCGAGTTGGGGCCACGCGTGAGCCGCGGGGCGGTGCTGCAGGCAATCGAGGCCCTGCGGCGACGCTCGCTGGTGGAGCGTGCCGGGACCGGCGGTATGGCCGCGTTCACGCTGCAGTCGGTGGTGCTCGAGTATGTGACCGACCGGCTGGTGGAGGAGGTCGTCCATGAGGTCGAACGTGCCCAACCGCTGCTGCTCGTGGAGCAGCCACTGGTCAAAGCCCAGGCTAAGGACTACGTGCGACAAAGGCAGGAGCGGCTGATCGGCGCGCCGATCCTGCAGTTGCTGACGGCGCGCTACGGCAAAGATGGCACGGAGCAGCGGCTGCTCGCCCTGCTCGATCTCTGGCGCAATGGGCGAGAAGCGGAGCAGGGCTATGGACCTGGCAATGTGGTCAACTTGCTGCGGCTGCTGCGTGGCGACTTGCATAGTCTGGACCTCGCCCGACTAGCGATCCGGCAGGCACAGATGGCCGGAATCGAGGCGCAGGACGCCAGTCTGGCGGGCGCCCACCTCTCAGAGGCCGTGCTTGCCGAGGCGTTCCATTTCTCCATGTGCGTTGCACTGAGTGGCGACGGCGGGTCGGTGGTCGCGGGGACAGCGGCGGGCGAGGTGTGGCTGTGGCGCGTGACGGACCGCACGCCACTGCTGGTCGTTCAAGGACATAGCGGTCTGGTCCATAGTGTGGCGCTAAGTGCGGACGGCCGGCTGCTGGCCAGTGGCGGCGAGGATGGAAGGGTGCGGCTATGGGCGACGGCAAGCGGAGGGCAACTGCTGGCCACGTTGCAGGGCCACCACGGCGCGGTCCGGAGCGTGGGGCTGAGCGCAGACGGGCGGCTCCTGGTCAGTGGCGGCTTCGACGGAGCCGTCCGTCTCTGGGAGGCGCCGTTCGCCATGGTTGAAAACGATGCGTCATCCGCGTGGCGAACGCCAGAGGCTGGAGACTCTACGGCTGCGCCTCCGGGGGGCGGGCGGCTGCTGGACACTCTCCAAGGCGACACCGGCCCCGTCTATCGCGTGGCGCTGAGCGCGGATGGGCGGCTCGTTGCAAGCGGCAGTTGGAATGGGACGATCAGGCTATGGGAGGCGATTACCGGGCGGTTGCTGGCGACGTTGCAGGCACACACCAGCGGGGTGTGGGGCCTGGCCTTGAGTGCAGACGGGCAGTTGCTGGCCAGTGGCGGGCCGGACGGCACGGTGCGGCTGTGGGAAACCGCCAATGGTGGGACGCTCCTGACCAAGTTTCAGGGACACGCCGGCCCGGCCTATGGTGTGGCGCTCTCGTCGGATGGCGGACTGCTGGTCAGCGGCAGCGTTGAGGGAGCAATCCGGCTGTGGGACCCGACAAGCGGGCGACCGCTAGCAACTCTCCAGGGGCATACCGGCCCGGCCTATAGTGTGGCGCTGAGTCCCGAGGGGCGGCTGCTGGCCAGCAGCGGCGTTGACGGGACAGTCCGTCTGTGGGAAGTCCCAGCTGGGCGGTTACTGGCCACCTTACAGGGACTCACCAGCGGGGTCTGCGCCGTGGCATTGAGCGACGATCAGCGGCTGGTAGCCAGCGGCGGGCAGGACGGCGCGGTCCGCCTGTGGGAGGAGGAGAGCGGGAGGTTGCTGGCGACCTTGCAGGGCTCCTCCGGACTGGTCTTGTGCGTCGCCCTTTCGGCTGATGGGCAGCTTCTGGCCAGCGGCAGCCTTGACGCGTCGGTGCGACTATGGGAGGCGCCGAGTGGCCGGCTGCTGGCCACGCTGCAGGGGCACACGGGCGCAGTCTATGGTGTGGCGGTCGCGGCAGATGGGCAGTTGGTGGCAAGCGGCGGCCTTGACGGAACGGTGCGGCTGTGGGAGGCGTCGGGTGGGAAGCTGCTGGCGACGCTGCTCGGTCACACCAGTACGGTAAACAGTGTGGCGTTGAGCGCGGACGGGCGGCTGCTGGCCAGCGGCGGCTTTGACGGGACGGTGCGACTGTGGGAGGTGCCGAATGGGCGGTTGCTGGCCACGTTGCAAGGGCACAGCGGCGCCGTGCATGGTGTCGCATTGAGCGCCGACGGGCGGCTGCTGGCTAGCGGCAGCTGGGATGGGACGGTCCGCCTGTGGGAGGCGCCGAGTGGGCGGCTGCGGGCCACGTTGCAGGGGCAGGCTGGCGGAATTCGGCGCGTGGCTCTTACCGCAGACGGGCGGCTGCTGGCCAGCGGCGGCCAGAACGGCACGGTGCAGCTCTGGGACGTGCGTTTCGCTTCGCCTGACCGTGGGGAAGAGTTCGCGGAGCGAAGCGCCGGTTCTGGAGACTCTCTGGCTCCGCCTCTGACTGGTGGGCGGCTGCTCGCCACGCTGCAGGGTCACACCAATGCGGTCTGGGACGTGGCACTGAGCCCAGACGGGCAGTTGCTCGCCAGCGGCGGACTGGATGGGACGGTGCGGCTGTGGGACACGAGCAGCGGCGCGTGTTTGCGTACGCTGCGAAGCGATCGCCGTTACGAGCGCCTGGACATCACCGGCTTGACCGGCGTGACGGAGGCGCAGCGCGCGGCAATGTTGACGCTGGGAGCTGTCGATCACCAGGCCCCAGCGGGTAGACCGCAGCCGTCACGCCAAGGGACGGACTCGTAGTCCAGCAATCTTCCGACGGCGCGAAGAGTTCCGAACGCTAGGTGTCATGTATCCAGCGCGCGGCGTCTTTGGCGTAGTAGGTGATGGTCAGGTCGGCGCCGGCTCGAAGGATTGACGTCAGCGCTTCCAGCGCGGCCCGCTTCTCGTCCAGCCAGCCGCGTAGGGCTGCCGCTTTGAGCATTGAGTACTGGCCGCTGACGTGATATGCAGCTAGCGGCACATCCGGATGAGCGGTCTTCACCGCATGGACGACGTCCAGGTACGGTAAGCCTGGCTTGACGATCACCATGTCCGCGCCCTCGGCCAGGTCGAGTGCCACTTCGCGCAGCGCTTCTCGACCGTTGGCGGGGTCCATCTGGTACCCGCGTCGGTCGCCAAACTGCGGCGCCGAGTCGGCTGCCTCGCGGAAGGGCCCGTAGAAGGCGCTGGCGTACTTGGCGGCATACGACAGGATAGCCGTGTCGAGAAGACCAGCCGCGTCGAGT
>DATGVV010000247.1:0-12969 GCA_035299885.1 Chloroflexota bacterium
GCCATCTCGTCCTCCAGCAGTTTCGGCTTGATCTCGTCCCATTCTTGGGGGTGGTGGTGCAGGTCGTACGGCGTGTAGTGGCCCACGTTCAGCACGTGCCCGCCTGACGGCGCCCGGCTGGGATCGAGGTAGGTGTGCGTCAGGATCTGGAATGGCGCACGAGGATACAGGTTCTTCTTGCGGTACTCAGCGTTGGCAGCCACCAAGTCGGCGACGGATTCGGGAGCCTGGACGTGGACCACGCTATCGACCCCGAACTCCGGCCGGAATCGCGGCGCCTCGGTCATGGCTACGTGCAGGACCACTTCCGAGAGGCCGTAGCGCAGGCTGGCCAGGCTCCGAGCCAGCTCGGCATCAACCCAGCGCGAGTCGAGCATCTCCAGGAACAACTGGCGGACGTGCACGCCGGCCAGCAGCGCCTTCTCCGCCCGAAACTGCCGGCCATCATCGGTGATAACGCCTGTGGCCCGCCCGCCCTCAACCAGCACCTCGCGCGCCCGGGCATTGGTGAGGGCGCCGCCGCCATGATGCTCCAGACAGCGCTCCAGCGCATTTGGCAGCTCGATCGATCCACCCTCGGGGAAGGCCCAGCCATAGCTGTGGCGGCCCCCCAGTGCCGCGAACAGCGCGATGCCGTAACCGAACTGATCAGGCATGAGGCCGCCCTGAATGGCGGCCTTGATGACGTGCGCCTGAACGTGGTCGGCGCGAAAGAACTCGTGGGCGATCTCCAATGGTGAGCTGGCCATGAGGCGCATGACCTCGGCACCGCGCGGGCTGGCCTCAAGATTGGCGTAAGCCTCGCTCAACTTCATGGGCGGCGCATAGCGGGTGGGCACGTACCAGCGGCGGATTCCGTGCTCCCAGATGTCGAGCAGGTACCGGTAGCCGTCGGCATCCGCCTTCGAAAAGCGCTCGAGGCCCTGCGCCGTCCGCTCGACGTCGCGCCAGGCGGTGATGGCCACCCCGTCGGGAAAGACGCTGGCGGATGTGGGATCGGGAAAGACGTAGCGCAAGCCGAAGCGCTCCAGCTCCAGATCGCGCAGCACCGGGCCAGTCACGATCCCGCCATGGATGCCAGCGCACGGATCGTGGCGAAACCCGGGGGCGGTCAGCTCCTCAGTCGAGCAGCCGCCGCCGAGGTGGTCTTTCGCCTCGAGCACCAGCGTCCGCAGCCCGGCCTTGGCCAGGTAGCAGGCCGCGACGAGCCCGTTGTGCCCGCCGCCTAGGACGAGGACGTCGGTTGTCTGGTCAGGCAAGCCCTACGATTTTGGCGGGGTTCTCCACGCTGATCTGGTGGACCTGCTCGTCTGTCAGGCCGAAGGCGCGCATGTACGCCCGGATCTGGCGCATGCCCTCCACGGAGTTGGGGAACAGCGGCTCGCCGCAGTCGCTGGACAGCGTCACGTACTGCGTGCCAAGCGCCTGGATGGTCTTGCACATTTTGGCCGGGTCGATGCCCAACAGGGGCGACAGCTCGTCGTAGGTGAAGTTCATGTATATGCCTGCCCTGGTCAGCTGGCGCATCTGCTCGAGATCGAGATCGACGAATGGGCTGAAGGGGTGGTCCACGACGGCTTTTTTGATGCCCAGCTTCTCCACCTGCTCGGCCATAGCGAACATTTCCGAATGCGTGGCGTGGCCGAAGAACACCGCCACGTCCTTGTCGGCAATGACCCGGTAGATATCCTGAACCTCGGCCTGCAGCTGGCCATGCTCGTCCAGCAGATAGTGGGCGCCGATGGCGCGCGCCTGCTCCCACGTCATCGGCGGGGTGTTTTCGCGCGGGTTGGCGTCCTTATCCCACCAGATGGTGCGGCCGCCGACCTTGCAGAAGGTGTTGGCGTGCAGGTTGTTGGGCATCCAGATGGCCGACACACCGTCCTCGATCTGCTCAGTAGTAGCCTGCACCGAGAAGGGCACGCCCAGCTTGCCGCCGATGTTCCAGCCGGCCCAGCTGTTGATCGGCTCGACGTCGGCCTCATCGCACCAGCGCTCCAGCGCTTCCTGCACTTTGCGAACCGACTCAGCCGGCCGCTGGCGGCCAACGATGGTCTTGTACAGGATGCCGCCCATGCCGTTAGCCGAGGCGTGCTGGGCCAGCGCCAGCGCGTCCTGCTGGCCCTCGTGGGCGTGAGCATGTATATCGATCGCGTCTTTCACGCCAGGGACTAACGGTGGGTATTGGATCTCGTCGGCATATGTCCGCCGGGCCATGTAGGAGGTGAGATAGCGGGGCTGGGCGTTCTCGGTTGGGTTGCTCATAGGACCTCCGCGGGTTCGAGCACCAAATGCTCGAAAGTCTTGTCGTGCATGACGTCGTCCAACCCCCAGCGCATCAGCTGATCCATCAGCTCATGGTACTTGGCCTTGGGGAAGGGCTGGTTGACGAAGTGCTCGCCTTCGTGGAAGCGGCTGAAGTCCCACTCACGATCGCGGAAGCTGGGAGGGATGCTGTACTTCCACAGCGGCAGATAGTGGGCAGGATCGTGCCGCAGAACATGCTCCGCTCGCTCCAACACGCGGAAGTAGGCCGCCAGCGCTTCAGTGTCCATGCCGGGATCGACCCACCACAGCGTGTAGAACGTGCCCTCGATGATCTTGCGCAGGCCCAGCCGTTCGGCCATCGAGATCTCCGGATCAAGCAGGTTGCTGGCCTCCACCTCGCCTGAGAGCAGGACGGCCAGGCGGGTGCCGTGGCCGCCCACGTTGCGGGTCTTGATCCGGGATAGGGGCAGGTACGGCTCCAGGCAGAGCGGCACGCTGAAGTGGCTTCCCGCCCGCAGGCCCACGCCCACTGGCACGCCGGCCAGGTCCTCAGGTCTCTCGATGGTCGAGTCGGGACAGACGAAGATGGTGTTGCGGGCAACGCCGTAGGCCTGCGCGCTGAACTTGCCCATGCCGGCTCCGGCGTTGGCCACGCTGCCCCAGGCGCAGGCGTTGCACACCACCTCTTCACCGTTGACGAACGGCTGATCCTGCGGGCGCTCCTTGTAACCGACGCCGCGGTACTCATACGTAGCGTCGATCACGTCCCACAGGTACTCCACCTCCAGCCCCTCGTCCGCCCAGTAGTTGCCCTCGTACGCAATCCAGTCGTGCAGGCGCATGCCGGTGGGCTTGAGGCGGAGGTGGTGGCGGATCACGGCTGGTAGGGGCCGAGCTGCTGGACAGCGTACTCCTGGAAGGACGTGTCGATGAGCTTCGGCAGATCGACCTTGTCCTTGAGGTAGCCCGCCTCGGTGTAGTAGTCGATGTCCTCTTGCATGCTCTTCATGTCGAGCTTGCCATCCGGATTGAGGCCGGCCGGGGTCATCTTCTTGATGATGGCCGGGTCCTTGACGGTGGTGTTCTTGGCGAGGATGTTCACCACGTCGTCGTAACCCTTCTTCTTAGGCCCAAAGGCATCGTTGTAGTCACGTATGCCTTTGAGGTAGGCCACCATCCAGCGGCGGGCCAGGTCCTGGTTGCTGTAGAATTTCTGGCCATAGGCAATGATGGCGATCTGTTGGTTGTGACCGAAGATGTCCGTGTTCCGCTTCCAAACCACGCCGTTGCCGGAGGACGAGATGCTGGTCAGGAAGGGCTCGATGACGACTCCGCCGTCGATACCTTTATTGGCCATGGCCGTGACCATGTCCGGGAAGGACATCTGCTCGAAGTCGATGTCTTTCAGCGTCAGGCCGCCTTTCTTCAGGACGGTTGCCAACGCCACCTCCGGCGAGTTGCCCTTGCCGCTGGTGACCAGGCGCAGGCCCTTCAGGTCCTTCTCGCTCTTGATCTTGCCCGAGTCCATGAGGTCTTTGCGAAGCACCAGCCCGGTGAAATCCCACTCTGGGCTGGGCGTGCCGCCCTTATCAGCCACGATCTTGATGGGCACGTCACGGGCAACGGCGTTGTACAGGCCGGCAGCCGGCGCGCCCGCCGCGATGTCCAGCTGGCCCGCCGCCGTCGGCCCGACCATATCCACCAGCGTCTGGAAGCGCTGCGTGTCCAGCTCGATGCCCTGCTCCTTGAAATAGCCCTTGTCCTGGGCCACGAAGATGCCGCTGTCGGAGCTGCTGCCCAGCACGCCGATGATAACCTTGGCGGCCGGCCCGGCCGCTGGCTTGGCCGCGCCCGAAGCTGCTGGCTTGGCGCTGGCGGATGCGCCTCCCGTGGTGGCAGCCGAGGCCGCTGGTTTGGTGCTCGCCGCCGCGCTGGCGGCAGCTGAGACTGCCGGCTTGGCGCTCGTGGCGGCCGATGGCGCAGCGGCCGAAGGCGCCGGCGCGGCGCCGCCACCGCAGGCGGCCAGAACTCCAGCCAGCGTCAGTAAGCCGGCTAGGCGAATGCGAAACATGTGTGCCTCCTTGGTGTCCCTAGGGTCAAATCATAGGCGAGTACACTAGCCCCACGAGCTGAGGAGTGTGAGTACATGGCACGAGTCGTTTTGGGCATTGGGACGTCGCACAGCCCGCAGCTGAGCGTTCCCTGGCGAGATTGGCAGCTCATGCGTGAGAAGGACGAGACCGACCCGCGCCTCGACTACGCGGCGCTGGTTGCCAAAGCCGAGCAGATCTCTCCTCATCTTGATACCGAACTGACCCAGGAAAAGTTCGAGCAGCGTTACGACGCCTGCCAGCGCGGCATCAAGCAGCTCGGCAAGATCCTGCGCGAGACGCCGCTCGATGCCATCGTCATCTTCGGCGACGACCAGCACGAGCAGTTCGGCGACGAAAACATGCCTGCCGTGGCCCTCTACCATGGCGAGACCTGTACCGTGAAACGCAAGGATCGCGGCCCCAACGCCCCCGCCTGGCTGGCCGTTGAGGCCGCCAATTGGGAGAACAAGCGGCCGGAGTACCCAGCCCATCCAGAGCTGGCCAGGCACCTGATTGAATCGCTTACCGAGCAGGAGTTCGAAATCACCCGCTGCAGCACCCTGCGCGAAGAGGTGGGCATCGGCCACGCCTTCAGCTTCTTGTACCGCCGGCTGTGGCCGGACTGCGACGTGCCGATCGTACCGGTGATGGTCAACACCTACTACCCTCCCAACCAGCCCACGCCGCGGCGCGCCTATGCGCTCGGCGAGGCAGTGCGTAAGGCCATCGAGTCGTGGGGCAACGGTGAGCGCGTGGCCATCATGGGCTCAGGCGGGCTGAGTCACGTGGTCATCGACGAGGAGCTCGACCGCTTCGTCCTCGACGGGTTGCTGGAGCAAGACGCCGACAAGCTGGCTGCGATTCCACGCCAGAAGCTGCACGGCGGCACGTCGGAGATCCTGAACTGGGTGGCGCTGGCCGGCGGCACCGAGCATCTGACCCCCAACCTGATCGATTACGTGCCCACCTACCGGTCGCCCGCCGCCACCGGCTGCGGGATGACCTTCGCCTATTGGAACTAAATTCCTCTCCCACCGCGGTGAGAGAGGCAAGGGGAGGGCATTTGAGCGATAGTCTGGTCGAGCGCCTGTCCAAGCTGGACACGTGCGCCGTCTCCGATGCCATGGACCGGCTTGGCCTGGCTGGCGCCGCGCTCGGCTTGCAGCCGCTGTGGCCCTGCCCCCGACTGGTGGGCCACACGGTGACCGTCAAGCTCAAGCCCATAGCCGAGGGCGAGCAGTCGCATCGCCATTTAGGAACGGCGGCCATTGAAGCCGCCTCACCCGGTGACGTGATCGTCATCGACAATGGCGGCCGCACGTACGCCGGGTCGTGGGGTGGCATCCTCTCCGTGGCCGCCAAGCAGGCCGGCGTGGCTGGCGTGGTGGCCGATGGAGCTTGCCGTGACGTGGATGAGGCTCGCGATCTGGCCTTTCCCGTCTACGCTCGAGCCGGCGTGCCAGTGACCGCTCGCGGGCGAATCATCGAAGAGTCCTTTCAGCAGCCGATTGAGGTGTGCGGCATCTCCGTTCAGCCGGGCGACCTGGTGATCGCCGACTGGAGCGGGGTCGTCTTCATCCCGGCGCTGCAAGCCGGCGAAGTGCTGGATGTCGCCGAAGAGATCGCCGCCCGCGAGGCCGCCATGGCCGCCGCCGTGCGCCAGGGCAAACCGCCCAGCGAGGTCATGGGCGCCAGCTACGAACGCATGACCGGACGGCCATAATTACGCATGATGACGGCCGAAGAGCACCTGGCGGTGCCGTACGTAATGGTGCTGGAATCAATCGAGGGCCCGCGTGGCGATTGGCTGCGCCAGGCCAGCTACCCGGAGCTGCCGGGCTGCGTCGCCCAGGCTCAGACACCCGTCGAGGCTATTGACCGTTTGGAAGAGCAGCGCGTTCAGTTCATCCTGGATCGCCTTCAGGCGGGCCAGCCCGTTCCCGTGCCACGCCCGCCACTTCATCGCCCGGAGAGCCTCAGCCACGAACGGCTGGAATTCGCCCGCTGGCTGAAGCAGAACGACCGTATATCCGACTAAGGAGAGACTGATGCCCAAGTTCCGTATCCACACTCACGGCCGCTTGCAGGAATGGGTCGCCGAGGAGAAGGGCTATTTCAAGGATGAGGGCCTGGAGTACGAGTTCAGCCAGCAACCTGAGTTCAACATGCCCGCGGCCGATATCAGGCCAGCCGATTCCGTCCCCGCCGACGTGCGGCGCGGCGCCTTCGAGAGCTACGAGGAAGGCCGCGCCTGCGAGGTCAGCACTGCCTGCCACTGGGCTATCAACAACGCCGCCGCCGGCAAGCACGGCCTGATGTGGGGTCATGCATACTCGATTTGCGCCTCAGGCGTCTACGTGCCTGCCGAGTCGCCTATTCGACGGCCGGGGGACCTGCGTGGCGTGGAGATCGGCGTCGGCTACCACTCAGGCAGCCACTTCTCGGCTCTCCAGGCCCTGCAGCCGATCATTGGGCTGGACGACGTCAAGCTGCGCTTCGTCGGCTGGCCCACGGCCCGCATGGAGCAGATGCTTGACCGCTCGGTTCCGGCCGGCAACGTGTTCGGCATCCAGCTCAACGTCGTCGAGCAGCAGGGCTTCCGCAAAGTTCTCGACACCACCTTCATGATGGGCTTCCTGCTATCGCCCGAGGCCGACCTGGGCGATGTGGACAAATACTTCCGGGCGCTGCGCCGCGCCCAGCGGGACATCGACCTCGAGCCTGAGAAGTACAAGCACTATTACCTCAAAGAACTGCCGGAGAAATTCCAGTCGATGGTCGACGTGCGCCTGTTCAACACCGGCGAGCGGATTGTGTTCGAGCCCTACACGCGAGAGATGTTCGAGACCACGCACCGCTGGATGCAGGAGATCAACATCTTCGAAGAGGATCAGCTCGGCCAGAGCAGCTACGAGGAGGCTGTCCTCGTCTAAGCCCCGGTTTGTCCGTGGCGCATAACGCCTAAAAGTCCCGGCTCGTTGACTCTGGGTGGTTGTTCCAGAACAATAACGCCCGGATGCTTCGCGGTGGAACGCGAGTTCTCATGGCCGGGGCAGTGCTTTGCCTGGCAACGATCTTCACGGGCCCAGCCTCGCTGGCCCAAGAGGCAGATCCCCAGTCCAAGCTGGACACCATCCTCGCCCAGAAGGACGCCTGGCAGCAGCGGCTCGGCCAAGCCCGGAACCAGATAGGCCGCTCCAGCCAATCGCTGGCGGCGGCCAAAGCACGACTGAGCCAGACCACGTCTTCGCTCTCCGGCGAGAAGACCCGCGCGGCGGCGCTGCAAGCCAGCAACCCCAAACAGATCGATCAGCTCAAGCAAGACCTTGCGGCGGCGCAGGCCGAGCTGGACACGATCGTCAAGGAAAACACCGACCGCCAGAACAAGCTGATTTCCGATCTCGGCGCCAACCAGCAGCTGGTCGACCAGACCACAGGCCAGCTAGAGGCCACCGCGCAGCAGATCGCCTACACGCAGCGCCGGCTGGCCGATTTGCATGCGCAGATCGAGAGCCTGCAGCGCGATCAGGCGGCGACCCAGCAACAGCTGAACATCTTCCTGCGGGCCACCTACAAGGAGCAGCGCCGCAGCCTGCTCGAGTTCATGCTCAGCTCCGTCTCGTTTGGCGACTTCATCACGCGGGTCGGCAACCTGCAGAGCGTGGCTCAACAGCAGAACCATTTGCTGGCGCTGCTGAACACGCAGCAGAAGCAGCTGCAGGAGGTCCAAACCGAGCAGCAGGCGCAGCTCCAAAACCTGCAGGACCTGCAAGACGCGCAGGATGCCGAGAAGCAGACGCTCGATCTCCAGCGCCAGAACTTCGATCAGCTGCTGGAGCAGGCTCGCGTGGAGGCGCAGGAGGCCAACGAACGGCTGGGCGCCCGCCAAGCAGAGGTCCAGGGCCTGATCGACCGCAAGCAGGGAGAGCTGCAGGAGAACCGCCGGCTGCTGCAGCAGCTGAAGTCGGCCCAGGACCAGCTCTCGTCCACGATTAGCAATCAAAGCGATCTCCTGACGAAGGCGCAGCAGCAAGAGCAGCTGGCGCGGACTCAGCTGGAGCAACTGGAGCGCGAGGCGCAGGGCGTCGCCGCGATCATTGCCCAGGCGCAGGCGGCGCACCCCACCAAAACGTACGCCAGCGGCGGGTTAGCCTGGCCACTGCACGGCGCCATGGAACAGGGCTTCGGCCCGAGCCCCTACTGGTTTGAGCCGCCCATCACCTATAAGGGCGTGCGCTACCGCCACTTCCACACCGGCATCGACCTGTCAGCCAGCTTTGGGACACCCATCCGGGCGGCCGCCGACGGCCAGGTCATCGCCACCGGCTTCTCATCATGGGGCTATGGCCGGCACCTGATCATCGCCCATAACCCGACACTTGCCACGCTCTACGCCCACATGTCCAAGCTGGCCGTCGCCCAAGGCGACGTGGTCAAGCAAGGCCAGATCATCGGCTACGAAGGAAGCACCGGCAACAGCACCGGCCCCCACCTCCACTTTGAGGTCCGCGTCAACGGCGAGTTCGTCAACCCTCTGGGCTATCTGTAGCATCCAAACAGCGGCGGGCGAGGGTACTTAAGGCTTCGGGCTAGGACCGGCTCCGCCTGGTTTGGGCACTGGTGGCGGGCTAGGAGACGGCGGAGCTGACGGGCTTGGCGAAGCAGAGCTGGATGCCGGCGCAGACGCTGAAGCCGATGCCGAGGGCTTGGCGCTGGCCGGCCCGCGGGCACCGCCGGTCAGCTCAGGGATCCAGCTCGGGGTGGTGCCCTCCAGCACCCATCCCTGCTTGCCTTCGAAGCTCATCTGGCGCACGTTCGAGGGCGGCCCGGGCCAATCGTCGGGCTTGCCGGCCAACGCCTGGGCCATCACGTCGTGCCAGATGGGCGCGGCGCCCGTCAGGCCAGTCGTACCGCGCATGGCGTGGTTATCGGCATTGCCCACCCACGTCGCCGTCACCAGCTTCGGTGTCCAGCCGATGGTCATGTTGTCCTTGAAATCGTTGGTGGTGCCCGTCTTGGCGGACACCGTGTGATCTGGCAGCGTGAGCGCCGAGCGGGAGCCAAACTCCATCACCCGGTTCGAGTCGTCGCTGAGGATTTGGTTCATGATGAATGCCACAGCGGGATCGAGCACCTGCTTCGGCGCTTGGGACTGCTGTGGCAGCAGCTCGCGGCCGCCGCCATCCTTGGCCGACAGCACGAATCGGGCTGGCTGGAGCTTGCCGCTATTCGCCAGCACGGCCGCCGCCTGGGCCATCTCCCACAGCGGCACCGGATAGGCACCCAGGGTCAGGCTGGCCGTGTAGCTCTGAGGCGGCTTGTCCAGAGTCGTCACGCCCAGTGCTTGGGCGGTAGCCACGACGTTCGGGATGCCGGTATACATCTCGACTTTTACCGCTGGGACGTTGAGCGAGTTGCCCAACGCCTGGGCTACCGGGACGATGCCGTGGTAGAGCCGCGAGTAGTCCTCCACGACGTAGGGGCTCATCCCGCTGGGCCCGCCGCCGGTGGGCAGGCTGAAAGGCGCATCCAGGACGGGCGAGAGCATGGTGACCTTGTGCTGCGCCAGAGCCGTCGAATAGGTGAACAACTTGAAGGTCGAGCCCGGCTGGCGGGGCACGGCCGCCATGTCGATTTCGGCGCCCGGCACGTTGGAGCCAGCCCGACCCACGTAGGCCAGCACCTCGCCTTTTTGCCGGATCCATGCTGACCAGGGCTCCGTTCGTGACGTCGTTGTCCTTGAGCGCCTGGACCTGCTTCGCGACGTTCTGCTCGGCCAGCTCCTGCAGCGCGGGATCGAGGGTCGTCATCACTCGTAGGCCAGCCGTGGCCAGATCGACCTTGATCGTGCTCGCCAGCTCGGCTTTGACGCGGGCGACAAAAGCCGGGGCGAGGTTCATGTTGACGGCGTTCCCGTTGGCGTAGGTGAGCGGCTCGGCCATGGCCGCAGTGGCCTGCTCAGGGGTGACGTCGCCGGCTTGGACCATGGCCTGCAGCACCACCCGCTGGCGCTGCTTGGCAGCATCTGGATGGACCAGCGGGTCGAGCAGGGTCGGAGCGTCCGGCAGGCCGGCCAGCAGCGCGGATTGGGCGAGGTCGAGCTTGGAAGCGTCGACCCCAAAGTAGGTCTGGGCGGCCGCCTGGATGCCGGTCGCGCCATGTCCGTAGGGGATGTCGTTGAGGTACTCCTGGAGGATCTGCTGCTTGGACATGCTCTCTTCCAGATGCCGGGCCACGAACAGCTCACGTATCTTGCGGCCAAGCGTCGGCGCACTGTTCAAGTAGGTGACCTTGGCCAGCTGCTGAGTAATGGTGCTGGCGCCCTGCAGCGGCCCGCCGCCGCGCACGTCATGCCACGCGGCGGCCAGGATGCGCACCGGATCGACTGCGCCCTCGTGCCAAAAGTTGCGATCTTCAGCGTCGACCGTCGCCTTTTGGATCCACGGCGACGTGCGGTCCAGGCTGACTGGCAGCCGGCTCTCGCCTGGTGGATGGACGTACGCCAGCAGCCGCGCGGAACGGTCGAAAACCACCGAATCCGCCGGCAGGGGCCGCGTTTCGGGCAGCTGCCCAATGGTGTTGTCGAGCAGTCCCAGGCTCAGGCCGGCGGCGATGGCCGATCGGCTGGCCAGCACCAACAGCGCGAGCACAGCGAGCAGCGGTAGGAGAATCGCGGCGCCGACCAGCGGCAGCACCCAGCGGGGCAAATGGCGGCCGCGCAGCGGTTCCCGCGCCCGGCGTTGCGCGGGGCGCGCGCCGAGGCCACGGTTGAGAGTCGGGGGCCTGCCAGCTAGCTGCGCCATGAGGTTGGGGGCCGATGCGCAAAAGTTGTGCCGCTACCATCTGAGCGGACCTTCGAAAGATGTTTCGTGTGCCCGGCGCCGACGAGCTGCTGCGCGGCTCGCTGCTCCACATGTCCGACAGCAAGGCGCTAGCCCACTGGCTCACGCACAACCAGCTCGGCCGCAAGCTGGCCAGCCGCTTCGTGGCGGGCGAGACCCTGGACAGCGCCATCGACGCCGTGCGCGAGCTGAATGCCAGCAGCATACGGGCCACCCTCGATCATCTCGGCGAGGCTGTCACAAACCCCGATGAGGCGATTCAGGCCGCGGACGATTACGTCGGCATCCTCGAGCGGCTTCATGAGGAGGGTGTGGATTGCAACGTGTCGCTCAAGCTGACGCAGATGGGGCTGGACATCTCGCAGCTGCTGTCGCTGGAGAACCTGCTCCGTATCCTGGACAAGGCCAAGCAGATCGACCAGTTTGTTCGCTTGGACATGGAGGGCTCGCGCCACACGGAGGACACGCTGCGCATCTTCGAACACGTCTGGCAGCGCGGCTTCACCAACTGCGGGATCGTCCTGCAGGCGTACCTGTATCGCACCGCGCGGGACGTAGAATGGGCCATCGAGCTCGGATGCCGAGTCAGATTATGTAAAGGCGCTTACGCTGAGCCGCCCTCTCTCGCCTTTCCCGACAAGCGCGACGTGGACGCCAACTACCTCAAGCTGGCCCGGCGGCTGCTCGACGCCGGCCACTTCCCGGCTCTCGCGACCCACGATCTGCGGATCATTCGGGAGGTTGAGAGCTGGCACCCCGAGCCAAGATCATTCGAGTTCCAGATGCTGTACGGCGTCCGCTCCGACCTGCAGCGTCAGCTGGCCAATACCGGCTGGGGCATGCGCGCCTACGTGCCCTTTGGGTCCGATTGGTACGCCTACTTCATGCGGCGGCTCGCGGAGCGCCCGGCCAACCTGCTGTTCTTTCTCCAGCAATTGAAGGATTATTTGCCACATCACAATGGCAATGCTGCAAGGTAAGGTCGCCCTGGTCACCGGCGCCGGCCGCGGCGTTGGACGCGCCTGCGCCGAAGCTTTCAGCCGCGAGGGAGCCCAGGTGGCGCTGCTGGGACGCTCGCGCGAGCCGCTGGAAGACCTCGCCAAGAGCCTTGCCGGTGCCTATCCGGTGGTGGCCGACGTGGGCCAGCCCGAGGACGTCGACCGCGCCTTCGGGGAGATCGAGCGGCAGCTCGGGCCTGTGGACGTCCTGCTCAACAATGCCGGCATCTTGGGTCCGCCGGAGCTGGTGGCGGACGTTGACCCTCACGCCTGGGCCGAGACCTACCGCGTGAACGTGTGGGGCGCGATGCTGTGCGCCCAGCGCGCGCTGCCCAGCATGATCCAGCGGCGGCAGGGCAAGATCATCAACGTTTCGTCTGGGGCGGCCCTGGTGCCCATCGCCGGCTACACCGCCTACAGCAGCTCTAAAGCGGCGCTTCTGCACTTCAGCGTGTGCCTGGCGGAAGAGGTGAAGGCCCACGGCATCAACGTCAATTGTGTTGGCGTGTGGGCCCGCACCGACATGTGGGAGGACCAGCTGCGGTGGCAGCCCATGCCGGCTGTAGAGGATGCCGCCAGCAAGGGCCAGAACCCAACCGCCGGCGAGAACGTTGGGGCCATCTTATTCCTGGCCTCAGCGGCCTCAGACCACCTGACGGGCCAGTACCTGGCCGCCAACAGCCTGCCGGATTACTTGCGGCGCTAGCTTCGGTCGGCGCGGACGTTCGCCAGGAACTCGGCCCGTGTTTCCGGTAAGTCGCGAAAGAC
>DATGVV010000248.1:0-29303 GCA_035299885.1 Chloroflexota bacterium
CCGTCCATCGCGCCATAGAAGTCGGCTTCTTGCTGGACGGTCTGGCGGCGGGTGCGCGCCTGCTCATCGCTGATGGCGCCGGCATTGAGCTCGGCGTCAATGGCCATCTGCTTGCCGGGCATGGCGTCCAGGGTGAAGCGCGCGGCTACCTCGGCCACGCGGCCGGCGCCGTTGGTGATGACCACGAACTGGATGACCACCAGGATCAGGAACACCACCACGCCGACGATGTAGTTGCCGCCAACCACGAAGTTGCCAAAGGCCGAGATGACTTCACCGGCGTTGGCGTGCAGCAGGATGAGCCGGCTGGCGGACACGTTCAAGGCCAGCCGGAACAGGGTCACGATCAGCAGCATCGACGGGAAGACCGACAGCTCCAGCGGCTGGACCGTGTACAACGTCAGCAGCAGGATCAGCACCGAAGTCGCGATGTCGACGGTAATCAGCACGTCCAGCAGCAGCGTCGGCAGCGGCAGGATGAGCATGATCACCACCGACACGACGGCGATGGCCAGGACGATGTCGCTTTGCCGCATCAGCCGGCCCAAGCCGGTGCTCGGCGCGCTGCTGGCGGGAGCGGGAGCCACGGCCATCAGCTGGCCATCCTCTGCGGCTTGAGCCGGTAGATGAAGGCCAGCACCTCGGCTACGGCCTTGTACAGCTCGCGCGGGATTTCCTGGTCGATGTCTACGGCTCGATACAGCGCTTGCGCCAGCGGCTTGTTCTCCACCAGTGGAATGCCGTGCTGGCGGGCGAGGTCCTTGATCTGCTGCGCGATAAGCCGCTGGCCCTTGGCCACCAGGCGCGGCGCAGCCATCTTGCTGGCGTCGTACTGCAGCGCGACGGCGTAGTGCGTGGGGTTGGTGATGACCACGTCAGCCTGAGGTACCCGCTGCATCATGCGCTTGCGGGCCAGCTGCCGCTGCAAGGACCGGATGCGGCCGCGGATCTGCTCGTTGAGCTCCTGGGCCCGGGCCTCTTCCTTTACTTCCTGCTTGGTCATCCTGATGCTCTTCTCGAACTGCCAGCGCTGGAACCAGTAGTCCAGCAGCGCCAGTACCAGGAACGCCAGGCCGACCTTCAGCAGCAACTCCAGGCCAACCGTCGCCACCAGCGATAGACCGCCGCGCAGGTCGCTGCCGGTCAATCGCGAAAGCTCGACCATGTGGTCGCTGAGTGCCTTGTAGGCCACGAAGCCGACGATCGCCACTTTGAGCAGCGATTTGATCAGCTCCGCCAGCGATTTCAGCGAGACGAAGCGCTTGGCGCCGCTGATCGGGTTCACCCGCGAGAACTGCGGGCGCAGCGCTTTGGGCGAGACGTGGAAGCCAACCTGCAGCACGCTGACCATCACGCCGGACACGACCAGCAGGCCGACGATCGGCAGCAGCACTTTGGCGAACAGCATCGCGTTGCTCATGCTGGTGTGCATCAGGCCCGTGGTGGTGAAGTCCGGCTGCTTGATGCTCTGGAAATTGAAGGTCAGCATCTCGCCCAGCGAGCGCACGGTCCCTTCCCCGAAGGCCTTCAACGCCAGCCAGGCCATCAGGAACGACACTGCCGTGCCGACCTCCGGGCTGCGCGCCACCTGGCCCTTCTCGCGGATCTCGCGCCGCCGCTTCGGCGTCGGGGCTTCGGTCTTGTCTTCAGCAGCCATCAGACGCTCAACCGCAGCAGGTTCTGGATGTCCACGAAGGTTGACCTGAACATGCTGGTCGTCAGCCCTTGCACGGCCGGCATGGTGAAGATGAGCAGGAAGAATCCGGCGAATATCTTGAGCGGCATGCCCACGATGAACACGTTCATCTGCGGCACCGTGCGCGACACCAAGCCAAGAGCGATGTCCGCCAGCAGCAGGGACGTGAGCACCGGTAGGATGATCCGCAGCCCGGCCACGAAGACGCCGCCCGTGAGGCTGATGAACTGGGTCATCATCGGCTCGTTCAACTGGAACATGCCGATCGGCACGATGTCCAGCGTTTGCTGGACGGCCAGGATGAGCATGTGGTGTCCGTCCACGGCGAGAAAGATCAGGCCCGCCGTCAGGGTGTAGAGCTGGTCCATGACCGACACCGACTGCGAGAACAGCGGATCCAGGATGTTGGCCACGCTGAAGCCGGTTTGGATACCGACGAACTGGCCGGCCAGCTGCATGGCGGCGAACACCAGGTTGGCCACGAAGCCAACCAGCACGCCGACGCCGGTCTCCTTGACGACCAGCAATGTCAGCGGCAGCAATTGGAACGGGACCTCGCCCAGGTGCGCGGCGTTGACTGGCAGCAGCAGCATCGTCAGCATGAGCCCCAGGCCGATCTTGGCCATGGCTGGCACGGCCCGGCCGTTGAGCAGCGGCGCCGAGAACAGCATCGCCCCCACCCGGACGAAGACCAGGAAGAAGTTGCCGAAGTAGTTGGGCGGGAAGAGTGCAGCGTCGAGCACGTTACTTCACCAATCCCGGCAGCGACATGAAGATGTTCGACGAGAAGCTCAGCATCATCTGCAGCATCCACGGGCCGAAGATGGCCAGCGCCACGAAGACAGCCAGGATCTTGGGGATGTAGGCGAGCGTCATTTCGTTGATCTGCGTCACGGCCTGGAAGATGCTCACCGCCAACCCCACTGCCAGGCCAAAGCCCAGCACCGGCGCGGACAGCATCAGCGTCAGCGTCAACGCATGCCGGATCACGTCGAGGAACGCGTTCTGAGTCATGTGTTGAAACTCGTCACGAGCGACCGGACGATGAGGTACCAGCCATCGACCATGATGAACAGCAGCAGCTTGAAGGGCAGCGAGATGAGGACCGGCGGCAGCATGATCATGCCCATCGAGATGAGCGTGCTGGCAACCACCATGTCGATGATCAGGAAGGGAATGAAGATGAAGAAGCCCATCTGGAAGGCGGTCTTCAGCTCGCTGGTGATAAACGCCGGGATGAGAGCGTAGGTCGGCACGTCATCAGGCGTGTTCGGCTGGTCGATCTTGGCCAGATGAACGAACAGCGCCAGATCCTTCTCGCGGACCTGCTTGAACATGAACTCGCGCATCGGCTTGAGGCCGTCGTCGAAAGCTTGCTGCTGCGTGATCTGGCCGTTGACGAAGGGCTGGAAAGCCGTGTCGTTCACCCTCTGCAGCACCGGCGCCATCACGAAGAACGTCAGGAACAGCGACAGGCCGACGATGACCTGGTTGGGCGGCATCTGCTGCAGACCGATGGCGTTGCGCAGCAGCGACAGCACCACGATCGTGCGCGTGAACGACGTCAGCATGATCAGGATCGAAGGCGCCAGGGTGAGGACCGTCAGCCCCAGAATGAGCTGCAGGCTGAGAGCCACTTCCTGTGGCGACTGCGCCGCCTGGACACCGCTCACCTTAGGCACCGGCACGTTGGGGTTGCCCTCGCAGGCTGCTAAGGCCAGCGGCAAGAGGCAAGCGGCAAGAGGAAGAAGGCGCTTGAGTCTCATGCCTCGCCGCCTTGCAAGGCCGCGGTTCGCTCGCGCACGCGCTCCTTGTGTCCTTCGATGCGCTTGAGAATGTCGGCTGGGCGGATCGGCGTCACGTTAGCCACTTCGGTCCCGACCTTCTCGCCGACGTTCTTTAAATAGGAAAGGAATGGCTCCGCCGACGGCAGCGAAGGCTGCGGCTTCGTCCGCAGTTCGTCGATCGCGTCGGGATCGGTGATCTCGGTCAGGACCGAGATGTTGTTGGCGGTCGCGCCCAGCAGCAGCACCTTATCGGCCACGTCCACCAGGATCAGCTCGCGGTTCTGCGAGAGAGCTGTCTTCTCCAGCACGTTGATTGAGCTGGCGCCCATGAATACCTTGCGGCCGCGATTGCCGAAGTAGCGCAAGGCCAGAACGGTCAGATAGATGAGGCCGATGACAACTGCCAGCTTCACGGTCAGGCCAACGACGGTCATCACCGTGCTCGGGGCGGCCTGCGGCTGCGGGTCCTGGTACTCGGCCAGGAACGGCTTGGCCGCCGCCGAACCTTGCGGCGCGCCGGACGGCGCTGCCGAAGCGGGCGCAGCCGAGGCAGCCGCGGTCGCCGGCACCGACGTCGCCATCTGCGACGTGACGGCCCCGAAGCCCAGCATGGCGACGAACACCACGCCGAGCACGACCCAAAGCAGGCGGTTGTTGGCCAGTTGCTTCAACGCTGAGAGGCTCCTAGCGGCTCGACAGTCGCTTGGCGGGATTGACGATGTCGGTGATGCGCACGCCGAAGTTCTCGTCGGCGACGACGACCTCACCAGTGGCAATCAGCCGGTCGTTGACCAGCACGTCTACCGGCTCGCCGGCTACCTTGTCGAGCTCCACCACGGAGCCAGGCCCTAGGGCCAGGATGTCGCGTACCGACATCAGCTTGCGGCCCAGTTCGACCGTCACCCGAAGCTGCACGTCCAGGATGAGATCGATGTTGGCCATGGCCGCGCCCTCGCCCTGGTTGGGGAATGACGTGAACTGGGCCGGCCGAACCACGGCCTCGCGCTGCTCCTGCTCGCCCGTGGGCAGAGGCGTGAGCGTCGGCTGTGGAGCGGCCGGAGTCTCGCTGCGCGAGCTGGAGGCCGGAGCCCCTTTGGCCGGCGCCGACGCGGGCGCGGCTGAGGGATCGATGGAAGCCAGCAGCTGCCCGAGCGTGCTGGTGGAGGTCACATAGACTACGTCCATCGCCGGACCCTCGTCGACAGTCATGGGCACGTGTACGCTCAGTACTTCCTTGCCCATGCCCGGCAGCTCCAGTGGAGTCATAGCCAGGTTGCGCAGCTCCACCTTGCTGACGCCAAACTGCAGCTGCGCGCTCGAGTTCACCGAGACCGACAGCGTCAGAAAGTCCGTCAGGTCCGTGACCGTGGTTTGGACGGCCTCTTCCAGCTTGGCCTTGTAATCGTCCTCGCCGGCGCCCTCGGGGCTCACGTTGAACAGCGTGGCCGCCTCGTCCTCACCGATCAACAGCAGGGCGGGCAGCGACGAGCCGTCCTCCAGCCGCACGTCGCTGTCGATGACCACGAACATGCCGCTGAACGTGCCGGCGATATCGGCTGGCTTGCCCGCCGCATGCGTGCTGGCGCCCGTGGCCAGCTTCTTGTCGAGCGTGGTGCCCAACGCTTCCAGAGCTGATTGCAGTAGCTCCTTGCCAAATTCCACCAGCTTGCTGGTTTGTCCGGCAGTCAAGCCCCCCAACGCTCCGACGTCTCCTGTCGCCACCGCTTTCTCCGTCATTACTGAACCTCGCTTTCAGGGTGCAGACCCGTGATCTGTATTGAGACTCTCTGGCCCACTAGGCCGGGCCGACCCTTGAACTTGCGCTGGCCGCCGACCAGGATGTCGAGCTCCTGGTTGACCAGCGAATCCAGCCGGATGACGTCACCCGGCTGGACTTGGAGTAACTCTTCCATGCCGACTTCGGAGCTGCCCAGCTGAACCGTCAGCGGCACCCGCACGGCGTCCATGTTCTTCTTGATCAGCTCGGCGCTGTCCTTGAGTGCCTGCCGGCGCGCTCCGGAGATCCACAGCTGCGGGTTGAGCCGCGGCAGGGCTGGCTCCAGGATTGGGAAGGGCAGGCACAGGCTGATGGTCCCCGTCACCTCCGCCACGCGCAGCTCAAAGACCACGGTCAGCACGCTCTCGGTGGGCAGCGCCACCCGAGCAAACTGGGGGCTGAGGGTGATGTCCTCGAGCTTGGGCTCGATTTCCATCACGTTGGCCCAGGCCTCTTTCATGTTCGACACGATGTTCTGGCCCAGGCTCTTCATCAGCACGATCTCGAGATCGGTCAAGTCGCGATTGCGGTTCCAGGCCTTGCCCGCCCCACCCAGCAGGCGCTCGATGAAAGCGTAAGCCAGGTTCATCTCCAGCTCCAGCACGGCGCTCCCTGGCAGCGGCTCGAGGCTGATGATGTCGAGCACCGTGGGTGTCCGCAGACCCTGCAGAAACTCGTCGTAGATACCCTGCTCGATGGACGCCAAGTTGACGTTGACCAGCATTCGCAGCGTGCCCGACAACGACGACGCCAGCAGCCGGCCGAACGTCTCGTGCAGCGTCTGCAGCGTGCGCATCTGCGCCCGCGAGAACTTGTCCGGACGCCGGAAGTCGTACATCTTCACCGGCTTGTCCGGCGCTCGCAGGCTGGAGATCGCGCCCGGCGTAACTTCCTGTCCAGCCTCGACCGCCGACAGCAGCGCGTCGATTTCGGACTGCGTCAGGATCTGGGTTTCTGCCATCTTTAGCTCGTAGCCTTCAGCGTTTGGCCGTCAGCCGTGAGTCGTAACTGGGAACCCGTCATTGCATTACGAAGTCCGAGAAGATGACGTAGGTCACGCGCTGCTTGCTGCCGCCATTGGCCAGCGCGCGGTTGAACTTGGTCATCAGCTCCTGGCGCAGGCTTTCTTTGCCCTGCGTCGTGGCCAGCTCGGCGGCCGTCTTGCTGCTGGCAGTCGTGGTCAGGATGTCGTTGAACGCGCCCAGCGTGCCCACGTTCTCGGCTGCGAACTCATCCTGCAGCTTCTTCAAGGCCTCGCCTTTAGCCTTGCCGAACTTCCCGCCCTCGTCCTCGAACTGGGCCGCGACGGACAGCTTCACGTATTTGAAGCCCGCCGACGCCCCGGCCAAGTTGAACACTCGGTTGGGCATGGCCAGCTGCGGACTGGCTACCGCCTTGGGCGCGGCGCCCACGCCACCGGCCGCGGCTTGGTCGCTGATGGCGGCAGCCGCCGGCCTCGCTTCCACCTGGGCGGCAGCGCTCTCGGGAGAAGCTGCCGGCTTGGCGGTGAACCGCGGCAGGACGAACAGCACGATGACCAGGATCCAGGCCACGGCGCCCACCACGATGATCAGGTTGCGAGGCGTCAGCAGGCCACGGTTTGGTGGCTCGTCGACCACTGCCGGTGGGCTAGCTAGGCCACTATCGTTGGCGCGAATCATCTAATTGCTCCTTTTACGGGGATCTGGAATGGCGTGCCGATAGGCTCGTCTTCGGGCCGTGGGAACACGATGCTGATGTCCACCCGCCGGTTCTTGGCCCGGTTCTCCGGCGAATCATTGGGGTACAAGGGTGAATACTGGCCGCGGTTGCCGAGTGACAGCCGCTCCTCGGAGAAGTTGTCGGCGTCTACGAACTGGCGCAGCACGTTGTACGCGCGAGCGCTGCCCACGCCCCAGTTGTCGTTAAAGGTCGAGTTCGTTGGCGCCGGCGGCAGATCGTCCGTGTAAGCGATGACCTCCAGCGGGTTGGGAATCTCCTTCAGCGGGCCCGCAATGGAGTCGATGAGCTGCTTGGCCCCAGGCTTGAGCGCCGATGTGCCGGACTGGAACAGGAGCGCCGCCGAGAGGCTGATGGTCACGCCCGAGGGCTGCTCCTTCACAGTGAAGGCTTCGCCTTCGCCGCTCGCCTCGGCGATCCGCTGCAGCTGGCTGAAGACAGACGCCTGCGAGGCGGAGCTGGCCGCCGCGAGCTGCTCCTGGACCGACGAGCCCGACACGGTGGCGTTGAGGCCCGTCGTGCTGGTGGCCGCCAGGTTGCCCTGGTTGAAGGCCTTGTCCAGCGAACCTTTGAGGTTCAGGAACTTGCGCACGTCGATGATCGAGAACGAGTACAGGATCACGAAGAACACCATCAGAAGCGTGATCAAGTCGGCATAGGTCAGCAGCCAGCGTTCGCTGCGATCCTTCTCCGGCTTGGGTTTCGCTTTGAGGGCCATCTACGCTGCCTGAGCCGCTCCTGCCTGGGCTGCCACCACGGCCTCGGCCGCGGCGCGCTCCTTGGGTGACAGGAAGCCCGTGAGCTTCTCCTGGATGATGCGCGGGTTGTCGCCGGCCTGGATGGAGAGGATGCCGTCCAGCATCACCTGGCGGAAGAGCACCTCTTCGTCGCTCTTCTTGCGCAGCTTGCTGGCAACTGGCAGCCAGAACACGTTGGCCGATGAGATGCCGTAGAACGTGGCCAAGAAGGCGGTGGCGATGGCGGGGCCCAGGGAGCTGGGGTCGGACAGGTTGCTGAGCACCTTCACCAGGCCCAGCACGGTGCCCATGATGCCGAAGGTCGGGGCGAAGCCGCCCATGCCTTCCCAGGCGCCGTAGTGCACCTCGTGCCGCTTCTCCATAAGGCTGAGGTCGATCTCCAGTACCTGCCGCACGAGCTCCGGGTCGGTGCCGTCGATGACCAGCTGCATGCCCTTCTGCAGGAAGGGATCGTTGAGCTGGTTGATCTCCTCTTCCAGCGACAGCAGGCCTTCGCGGCGAGCCTTCTCGGCCAGCTGCACGATCTTGGCGATCTGCTCACCGCTGGCCTGGGGCGCCTTGCGGATCGCGATCTTGAAGGTGGTGACCAGGTTCTTCATGGCCTCCATGGGCTGGCTGATGAGGCCCGCGCCAATGGTGCCGAAGCCGATGATGATGATTGGCTCCATGGAGATGTACTGGCCGATCTGGATCGCGCCCAGGGCTTCCCCAAAGGCCATCGGGATCAGCAGGGCCAGCAAGGCCAGAATCAATCCGATGACGGTGCTCATGTCCATAGTGGTGCTCCTCGGTTCCTAAGATTCCGCCTGGCCGTCCGCCGCCACCACGTGTAAGCGCTTGTTGGTGCGGGCGCCAGTTCCTTTGTGCATATGACTCAGTTGTTCAGCCGTGGGTCGCTTGGCTGGTGAGGACACCAGCGCACCCGGATCGACGAACACCCGGTGCCGGTAGCGGACAATGCGATCGACGATCTCTTCCGGCGTTTCGCTGACCACCACCTTCTTGTCATGCGCGAAGGTGATGACGGTGTCTGGCGTGGCCTCAACCGTTTCGATGAGATCGGCGTTGATAATAAACTCGCTGCCGTCGAGGCGCGTCACAGAGATCACGCGCACGCCAGCCCCGAGCTGATTGAGTACTTCACCAGCAGCGATCGGCCGTGCACGCCCAGCTTGTCGGCGATGCGCGCTCGGTGTACTTCGACGGTCTTGACGCTGAGGCACAGCTGAACCGCGATCTCGCGGTTCGTCTCGCCCTCGCCAATCAGCTGCAGGACCTCCCGTTCGCGAGCCGTCAAGCTCTCCAGGCGGGTGATGTTGGCCTTGCCGCCGGAGAACTCGCGCGAGCTCAGGCCATGGCTGATGTAGCGTTTGCCCTGCAGCACGCTTCGAACCGCTGCCAGCAGCTCGTCAGTATCTCCGGTCTTCAGCACAAAGCCAGCGGCGCCAGCTTCCAGCAGCTGCTGCAGCATGCTTTCGTTGCGGCTGGCGGTGATCACCAGGATCTTGCAGTTCGGCACTTTGCTGGAGATCTGGCGCGTCGCTTCGAGCCCGTTCATGTGCGGCATGCTGAGGTCCATCAGCACCACGTCGGGCTGAAACTGGACCGCGGCCTTCACCGCCTCGCGCCCATCCTCGGCCTCGGCCACCACTTCCAGGTCGGGCGCGGCTTCGAGAAAGCAGGCCATGACCTCACGCATGAGCCCATGGTCATCGGCGATGAGCAGCCGCTTCTTGGGGTTCATCAGTCGATCGTCACGTGCCGGGCTGTGCTTCGCAGCTCCAGCCACTCGTCGAGATCGCGACTGCGCACCCGCCATTCCTTGCCAATGCGAATGGCCGGCAGCTTCCCATCGCGCACCCATGAGTACGCGGAGATGGTCGAGATGCGCAGAAAATCAGCCACTTCTTTGATGGTCATCAGCTGGTCGGTCGCCAATGAATCCTCCTTGGCTTGTGGGTTGTCAGCCATTAGATTTCACGAACTTGTGCCAACTTGTGTACAAGAGCCGAGTCTAAGCATGCCGTTGTAGGCCTTCATTGGGCATTCCCCCTAAAACGCCTAGGGGAAGCCCTTATTCGGCCGCCGACTCCGCCATGCCCTGCCGCACGGCGTACATCAGCAGCTCGTTCCGTGTCTTGAGTGAAAGCTTCTTCATGATGTTCGTCTTGTGGGCTTCCACGGTCTTCACGCTAATGAAGCAAGCCGCCGCGATGTCCTGGTTGCCATAGCCTTCGGCGATGAGCTGCAGGACCTCTCGCTCCCTATCTGTCAGGCCGTGCCGATCGTTGGACTCTTCCATCATTTGGACATAGCTGGACAGGATGCTGCCCGAGAGGGAGGAGCTGAAGTAGGTGTCGCCGCGCGCAACGCAGCGGATGGCCAGCAGCAGCTCGATCACGTCCCCGCGCTTGAGCACAAGCCCAGCCGCTCCGGCCTTGAGCGCCTGAGGCGCAAAATCGACTCCGCTGGAGCCGGTCAGCAGGATCACACGGACCTGTGAGTGGTCCCGCCGGATAAGGCGCGTCAGCTCGAGCCCGTTGAGCGCCGGCAGCGCCGTCTCCAGCACGGCCACCTGGGGTTTGAGATCGCGCACCAGGTCTAGCGCCTGGCGGCCATCACCGGCGGTGCCCAGCACGTGGACATGGCCACTCGCCTCCAGCAGCTTGCACAGGCCTTCGCGGAACATAACCTGGTCGTCGGCCAGCAGGATGCTGGTCTTGGCGCCGTTTCGCCGGGCCCTGCGGTCGATCACTTACGGCCACTATAGGCCCGGCAGCCGCCCTGACTAGTACCTACTAGTACTAAAACCCCACAGCTAGGAGCAACTTATGAGAAACCACTGCATCTTATATCAATTTGTAAGACCGCTATCAATTTGTGAGACCGCGCCACACAGAGCCCAGCTCCGCCAGGTCCTCCAACACCAGGTCCGGCTGCCGTCCCGGCGGAAGCCGCTCGGCCATGGCCCGGCTTGTCTGGCCCGACAGCAGCAGCGCCGAATGCGTCCCACCGCGACGGGCCAGCACCATGTCGCTCACCAGCGAGTCGCCCACCATTAGGGTTTGGTTCGGCGCGAGCCCGAGCCGTGCCAGCGCCTTGCGCAAGATCGCCAGGCTGGGCTTGCCCACGCACATGGCGCGGCGTGAAGTAGCGGTTTCGAGCGCCGCCACAATCGATCCGCAACCCGGCTCGAGCGTGCCCTCGATAGGGTTGACGGGGTCCCGATTGGCGGCCACGAAGGCGGCGCCACCCAGCAGCGCATCTACCCCTATGCGCAGCTTGGCGTAGCTGAACTGGTGGTCCAAGCCGACCACCACGCAATCGGCGCCCGCGCCGTCCAGTCGCCAGCCGGACGCTTCCAATTGGCTGCTGAGCCAGTCCGAGCCGATCACGGCCACGCTGCCCTTCCGGCGTTGCCCAGCCAGCCGCTGCACCGTCAGTTCGGCGGCGGTGATCACCTCATCATCGGCCGTGGGCACGCCCAGCTCGGTAAGCTTGCGCGCGACCACCTCTGGCCCAGCGCGCGAGTTGTTACTCAAGTAGAAGGGCCGGATGCCGCGGCCGCTGACCCAGCGCACGAACTCGGCCGCGCCATTGCACAGTTGGGCGCCGCGGTACATCACGCCATCCAAGTCCAGCAACACCGCTTGGACATTAGCCAGTACTTTTGCTGCGCCCATGTATCTCCCGCCGGTTGTATGCTAATCTGCCCCCTGATTATCAAATGGAGCGAAGGACGGAGATGCGAGCCCCAGTGTCGATGCTGGGGGCCGTTTTGACGAACGCTGGCGAGGCGCCGGTGGTGGTTCTCGACCTCAGCTCGGGCGGCGCCTACCTGCAGGTCGATGCGCCACCCGAACCAGATCACGAGTACACCTTGCACTTCAACGTGCACCGCAGCGAGTACTCGGCACAGTTCCGGGTAGTCCGCTGGAGCGGCGACGACGGAGATTACCGCTGGGGCTGCTGCTTCTCGGACCTCGTCGGGGAGCAGCGCGAACGGCTGCGTCGCAGCGTCCATGCAGCGGCCGGCCTGGCCGAGACCAGCCTGCGCGACTGGGACAGCGTGCTGGCCGAGGCCTCGGCGGAGCCTGGGAACCAGGTCGTGGTCGGCTGCACAGCCGCCGGCGAGGAAATTCGCCTGGTCGGCAGCGACTGCGTGGCCCTCGGGGACGCGGGCGTGGAGCTCTACGTGCGCACCGTGGCTGGCCTCGAGCGCGTCTAAAGCTCGGCCGGCTCCGCAGCCACGATTTCGCTGCCGCGCACGCTCATGACTGGCACCAGCCGCTCCTTGGCCGCGACCTTCTTGCCGGTCGAGTCCTCCGCCTGCCACTCCTGCTCAGTCAGCTGAAGCACGGACAGTAGCGCTGGTCGTCCTGGTGCGATGCCCGGCACCAGCTCAGGACGTCCCAACGAGGCTGCGACTTCGTACGTCGCCTTGTTCACCAACTGTGGCAGAGTGAAGCCCAGGTTCAGCATTTTGGCCATGGTCGTGGGCAAGTCGTAGACCAGCCGCTGGCGCGCCATCTTGTGGGCGTCGGTCGAAATGGAATGCGGCTCGATGCCCTGGTCCAGCACACGGGCGGCGGTATCGAAGCTCATGTTGTACAAGCCATGACCAACGTCGAAGCGCAGGCCCGCCGCGTAAGCTTCCCGCACGTCGGGCTGCAGCCTGCCATTACCATCCAGCAGGCCGCCGGGATACGCCGTGAACAGGTGCGTGACTACGTCGCCGGGCCGGAGGATCCTGACTACGTCGCCTATGGGCGCGGCCTCGCCGTCGCCATCTTCGGGACGATGCCCGATGTGCACCATCAGCGGCAGCTTCAGCCTCTCGGCAATATCGCGGGCGCGGCGCAGCGGATGCTTGGTCGGTTCACCGTGCCATACATTGGCGCGCAGCTTGAGGCCCACAATACGGTCGCGGTTCTGCTCGACCACGCGCTCGATCGCCTCCTCGTCGATGGCTCGCGGCGAACCGTACTCATGGGCGCCCATGCCCATCTTGTTGGTTGCCACGTGCAGGAAAGCCAGCACGTTCGTCTGGGCGCGAGACATCACGTAGCGCCGCAGACCGGCGAATGAGGCCGCTCCCGCAGAGCCCGCGTCGACTACCGTGGTGACGGCCGATCCCACTCCCAGGACGTCGGGATCGATGCCGGTGAAGCCCACGTCTTCGTACACATGGACGTGGCCGTCAATCAGGCCCGGAGTGATGATCATGCCGGCGCAATCACGCACCTCTACGGCTTCCGTGGCCAGCCCCGCGCCGACTGCCTGGATAAGCCCGTCAGCGATGCGAATGTCCGCCATCTGGTCCAAGCCTTCAACCGGATCGAGCACTCTTGCGCCCGTAAGGACAACCGTCACGGCTCTGCCCTCCTCGCCGCCTATTTTGCATTGACGCGCTGATTGCTTCACGTTATTGTTGACTAAGTAGATAAACAATGCGCATTCCCATGAAGGTGGACTACGCCGTCAGGGCGCTCATTGAGCTGGCCGACACCTACGGCGGACGCACCAAGCAGAGCGCCGACATTGCGGAGCGGTGGAATATTCCCGCTCCGTATTTAGATCAGCTGCTCACGGCGCTGCGCAAGGCTGGCCTGGTGGCCAGTGTGCGCGGTCCCCAAGGAGGGCATTCGCTGGCCCGCCATGCCACGGGTATCACCGTGCGGGAGGTGTTCGAGGCGCTGGAGGGACCGCTGCAGCCGATCGACTGCCTGGAAGAGAATCCCCGCTGCTCCTTCTCGCGCTCCTGCGCTATTCAAGATCTCTGGTCTGAGGTCCAGACGACCGTCACGAACCTGCTGGACTCCGTGACGATTGCCGACCTGGCTGGGAAACAGGCCGCGCTCAGCCGCCCGGCCATGTACTACATCTGAACGGCATGCCGGCCGCTCAGGATGTGGGCGGTCTCATCGGCAACACCAAGATGGTTCGGCTGAACCGCGTGGCCGTGGACGTTGGCGCCACCATCCTGCTGAAGATGGAGTGCAACAATCCCGCTGGCAGCGTCAAGGACCGTATTGCTTACAGCATGGTCTGCGATGCAGAGCAGCGGGGGCTGCTGGGGCCCGGCACCTTGATCGTCGAAGCTACCAGCGGCAACACGGGCATTGGCTTGGCATTTATGGCTGCCGCGCGCGGCTATAAGCTGGTGCTGTGCATGCCCGAGAACATGAGCCTGGAGCGCCGTAACCTGCTGCGCGGCTTCGGCGCCGAGCTCGTCCTGACGCCGGTCGCCGGTGGCATGGAAGCCGCCGTCGGGGCCGCCGAGCGCATCGCCGCTTCCGCAGAGCGAGCCTGGATCCCACAGCAGTTCGAGAACCCGGCCAATCCCCGCATCCACCGCCAGACGACCGCCGAAGAGATATGGCGCGACACTCAGGGCGAAGCCGACATCCTTGTTGCCGGCGTGGGTACTGGCGGCACGATTACAGGAGTCGGAGAAGCGCTCAAGGAGCGCAAGCCGAGTTTCCATACGGTGGCCGTGGAGCCCGCCGAGTGCGCCGTCCTGAGCGGCGGACAGCCCCGGCCGCACAAGATCCAGGGGATCGGCGCAGGCTTCCGGCCCAAGGTGTTGAACCTGGATGTCGTGGACGAGATCCTCACCGTACGCGGCGACGATGCCATCGCCATGGCACGCCGGCTGCTACGCGAGGAAGGGGTGCTAGTCGGTATTTCTACAGGGGCCAACGTTCTGGCATCGCTGCAGATTGCCAGCAGGCCGGAAAATCAGGGCAAGCTGATTGTGACGGTGGCGCCTTCTACCGGCGAGCGCTATCTCTCGACGCAGCTGTTCCAGGACAACTAGCCATACCCCCAAGGGGTATTTGCTATAGTGACGTTAGTCCCTTAAAGGAGTTGGCAAGTAGGACATGAGCAGCGCGACAGTAGTAACGGACAGCACATTCCAGCAGGATGTTTTGCAGTCCAGCGAACCGGTTCTGGTGGACTTTTGGGCTTCGTGGTGCCAGCCATGCCGCATGGTAGCCCCGGTTGTGGAAGAGATAGCCACCGAGAACGCCGGCAAGATCAAGGTACTGAAGCTGGACGTGGACGAGAACCAGAACACGGCCATGCAGTACAACGTCAGCAGCATCCCGACCTTGATCCTGTTCAAGCAGGGGCAGCCGGTGGAACGCGTGGTTGGCTTTAGCCCCAAAGATCGGCTCATGTCGAAGATCGCGCCACATTTGAGCTAAGCGCTCGTTATCAGGGGTGGAGGCGTGGCCTCCACCCCTTTTTTGTAGGCGGTGATAGCTCAGGTGTTCTACAATACAGCTCGCTAGATGAGGCCGACCCTTCGCGCCGTCAGCGCCCGGCTAATCGTTGGCCATCTCGACCCCGAGCAAGCGGTTGACCTCCTGGCGGCTATCGACGGCCGCGATCAGCCCATCACCTTTGCCCTTGCCGAACCCGACGGTTTGCGCCTGGCTGCAGCCGTGCCCGCCGGCGAGGCAGCCGAAGCTGCCCGACCCGAGCCTCTCCGCTGGGGCAAGCTGCTGCTCGAGACCGTGGCCAACGAACAGCTAGCCAGCCCGCGCAAGGAGGTCTGTGACGCCATCGTCGATGGCCTCCGGGTGGCGCACCATCGCCTGGGGCCGGAAGGTCTCGACCAAATCCCCCACGGCAGTTTCGGTGTGGGCTTTTGCGCCGCCGCCCTGGTAGACGGGGGCGTGCAGCTGGTCGTGGTGCCTCCGGCGCAGATCTTCGTGCTCCACCAGGGCGTCGCGCTGAGCGTGCCTGAGAGTGACGAGGTGGGCCGCGGCATTTGGATGCGCGACGACCTTCGAGCGGAGATCTTCGCCGGCATCGGTGGTCTGCACGAGCCAGACATCCGCGTCTACGACGCGGCGATCGGCCCGGGCGACACCCTCGTGCTGGCCTCGTCCGGCCTGGCCCGCATGCTGACCGAAGAGGACGTGCGCCTCGCCGTCACGTACGAAGAAGCAGCCACCGGCGCCGAACGGCTGAAGCAGCTGGCGGTTCAGCGCGGCGTGGAGGCGGGCGTGGCCCTAGTAGTCGAGATCGCCGGCTCGCTCGGGCCGCCGCAGGCTAGCTCGACCCTGCCACGACCTCTCGTGTTGAATAGCCTGCACAGGCCCTCGCTGCGGATCGAGATGCCGCCCATCGGCTCCATCTTCAGCACCGCGCGCGATTGGCTCCTGGACGCGCTGGACCGCATCCAGCCGACCCAGGCTTCGAACTCTGCCGGCATCCGCCGCGAGGAAGAGGTGGTGGACATCCGCTGGCCGGTTCGGCCCCAACCAGGCGCGTGGTGCAAAGACTTCCAGGCGATGAAGCGCATCGCCATTTCCGGTCGCCGTCAGCCCGCCGAGGAGCACCCCGAAGTTCAGGCTCAGAGCAGCGCCGTTGATGACAATTCGTCTTTGAGCCGTCCCGCTCCGGACTACGCCGCCCTCTCCGCGGGCTGGCGCCGCCAGCTCGCCCAGGGCTCCCGCCGCTACCCGTCGCTAAGCGTGCGGCTGAGTCCGGCTCTCCAGGGCCGTGGGACAGCCGTCGCCGGCGCTATTGTCGGCCTGGGCCGCCGGCTGGGGAGCATGGATCTTGGACGCCGGCGGCATCTGCTGGTCCCGGCCTTAGGCGCAATGTGCGTGCTGCTGGTGTTTCTTGGAGCGATGCGGACCGTCAAAGCCCAGCAGGCTCGTCAGCTTCAGCAGCGCTTCGACTCATTAGTCACCGCGGCGACCCAGCTGGAAGCGCAGGCTCGAACCGAAAGCGACCGCGGCACGTCCCAGGGGCTCGTTCGCCGCGCCCAGGCACTGCTCGATCAAGCCGCCAGCCTCGAGCCCAACCAGCCCCGCGTCGCTGGGGTCCGCAAGGATCTTCAGGCCGACCTCGACAGGCTGGACGGGATCGTGCCGCTTGGCGACCCGGCGCTGCTGGCCAGCTTCGCCGGCCTGGGTCGCGACGTCAACGCGACGGCGTTGGCCGGCGATGCGGCGGCGCTGTACGCGCTCGACGGCGGTGGCCAGCGCCTCTTGCAGCTGGCGCGGCAGTCGAAGCAGGCCAGCATCATCGCCTCCAAGGGGGACAAGTCCGGGCCCAATCAGCTCGCCGCCCCCAAGCTGCTGGCCGTGCGTGAGAATGGCCTGCTTGTGCTGGACACGAGCCGGAACCTGTGGAGCTACTCGCCCAGTACCAAGCAGCTGGCGCAAATCGGCTTGAAGTCGGCCGACAGCTGGCGAGAGCCGGCGGCCATGGCGGCCTACGGGCCGAACCTGTACATCCTCGATACGACCCTCGGCAACATATTCCGGTACACCTCGCGGGACGGCCTGTTTGGCGATCCACCCAGCCGCATCCTGGAAAAGGACAACCCCGATCAGCTGCGGCAGGGCGTCAGCCTGAGCGTGGATGGCTCCTTCTGGGTATTGGGCGCCGACGGCCAAATCGTGAAGCTGGAGAACGGCGCCCGCCAGCCCTTTGCCGTCACTGGCCTGCCGCAGCCGCTCTCAAAGCCGACTCAGCTCCACACAGAGGCCGGCTGGCGCTCGCTCTTCGTCCTGTCCACCGGTAACAACCGCGTGGTGGAGATCGCCAAGGACGGCCGCTACCTGCGGCAGTTCGCCCTGAGCGGGCCCGCGACGGCTGTTCTCGCCGACGAGCCGGGGCATCAGCTCTACGTGCTGAGCGGGAACAGCCTCTACCAGTACCAGCTGCCCGTCTGATTCACTCTCCCTCTGGCAGAGGGCTAGGGTGAGGTTAGGACGCCTTTTCCTCCGGCTGAACGCCGATCTCGGCCAGCCCAGGCACGAATTTGAGCCAGCCTCGCTCGAGCAGTCCGTTGGCGCGCTGGTAGATGCCGTAGTGATACGGCACCTGCGGCGCGCGAGCCGGCTTGAGCAGCTTCATCCGCGCCTCTTCCGGCGTCTTGCCGCCTTTGCGGTGGTTGCAGTTCTTGCAAGCGCTCACCAGGTTATCCCACGAGTGCCGGCCGCCGCGGTGCTTGGGCAGCACATGATCGACTGTCAGGTCTCGTGAGCGCTGGCCGCAATACTGGCAGGTGTAGCCGTCGCGCACGAAGATCTCGCGCCGCGTCAGCTTGACGACTGAGCGCGGCCTGCGCACCAGGTGCATGAGCCGAATGACTGACGGCCGGGGAAACACAGCAACAGCCGTCCGAATCGGATGATGGCCGAACTCGAGAACCTCGGCCTTGGCTAGGGTAACCAGCACAAAAGCGCGGCGCCAGGAGCAGACATTGAGCGGCTCGAAGTTTTGATTCAGGACCAGCGTAATCTCAGCCACGGCCAGCCTCAGCTGGCGCGGCGATTAGATCACTGTTGTGTTGTCTGTGTGTGCGCTTAGTGCCACCTCTATCCTAGGCACGATATCGGCGACAGTATAACGAATAACGCCTGCCTACAATTCAGGGATGAGCCATCGCCACGAGCAGATGGCAGTCGGCAGGCTGCGCATGGCCTTCCTACTCAGCTTGGGCATACTGCTGGCGGAAGTCCTGGGTGGGCTCGCGTCGCACTCGTTAGCGCTGCTGGCTGATGCCGGCCACCTACTGACCGACATCTTCTCGCTGGGCCTGGCCTGGTTCGCGGCCGTTCAGGCTCTGCGGCCGGCCGACGCCCGCCGTACATACGGCTACCACCGCATGGGCATTCTGGTGGCCTTGGTCAACGCTGTGGCGCTGGTGGTCATTGCCATTTTTATTGCCTTCGAAGCCTACCGGCGGTTCGGCACCGAGCAACCGGTCAACGGCGTGCTGATGCTGGTGATTGCCGCTTTCGCCCTGCTGGTCAACATCGTGGTGGTCTTCAGCCTGTGGGAAACGGGCGACAACTTGAACGTCAAGAGCGCCCTCCTGCACGTTCTAGGTGACGCGGCCGCCTCAGCCGGCGTGCTGGTCGCGGGCGCCGTGATCGCGCTTGCGGCCGTGTACCAGCTCGACCCCATCGTCAGCTTGATCATCGCCGTGCTGATCTGCATCGGCGCCTGGCGCATCATCGGCCAAGCGGTGGGCATCCTCATGGAAGGTGCTCCGCCTGGCCTGAACGTGGCCGAGATGGTCCGCCAGATCCTCCGTGTGCCCGGCGTGAAGGACGTGCACGACCTCCATGTGTGGAGCATCAGCAACCAGATGACCGCGCTGAGCTGCCACATCCTGATGGAGGATGCCCGCACCAGTGAGGTCACGGCCACACTGGCGAACATGAAACAGCTGCTCCGCCAGCGCTTCGGCGTGGCCCACGCCACCATCGAGGTCGAGTGCGAAGGCTGTGAGACGGACAACGCCTTCTGCTCGCAGCTTCTGGAAGAGCCCACGGCCCACGTTCACGCCGCCGAACGTTAGCTCGGGCTTATGGCCGAATCACCGCCGCCAGCCCGGAGGGACCGGCGTAATGCGCGGCGCAGCGGAGGACCAGCATGAGTGCACCCAGCACACAGCCTCAGGAGCCGTTGCCCATACAGATGTATGGGATGCTCAACAGTCATTTTCTGGTGCAGGCACTCTATGTCGCGGCCACTCTGGGGATTGCCGACCTCCTTGCAGACGGGGCCAGAACCATCAACGAGCTCGCCGAAGCCAGCGCCTCGCATGCCGCGTCGCTGTACCGGCTGCTTCGGATGCTTGCTAGCGCAGGCGTGTTCAAGGAAGTAGAGCCTGGCCGCTTCGAGCTGACGCCCCTGGCGGCCACCCTGCGGACAGACACGCCTGACTCGGTGCGGGACTGGGCACTCTTCATCGCCGCTCCGCCTGTCTGGGCAGCCTGGAGCAACCTACTGCACAGCGTCCGGACGGGAACATCGGCGTTCGAGCACACCTTTGGGATGCCCCTGTTCACCTACTTTAAGGACCATCCGGAGCTTGCCGGGGCCTACAACGGCTGGATGGTCACGCAATCGGAGCTTCAAAACGGAGCAGTGCTGGCGAGTTACGACTTTTCAGGACATCACAGAGTCGTGGATGTTGGAGGCGGCCAAGGCGCTACCCTCGCCGCGATTCTCGAAGCCCACCCCGGGATTACGGGCGTCCTGTTCGACCGACCTGAGGTCGTAGCCACGGCCGAGCTTCCAGAGTCACTAACGGAGCGCTGCGAGATCATCGCCGGCGACATGCTCCAGGGCGTACCAGTTGGTGGCGACGCGTATCTGATCAAGCGAGTACTGATGGATTGGAACGATGAGTTAGCAGCCAAGGCCCTGATGAACTGTCGTGACGCGATGGCGGAGAACGGAAAGATCCTGGTCATCGAGCCTGTGGTGCCGGGTGGTAATGAGCCGAGCGTTAGCAAGCTCCTGGACATCACCATGCTCGTAATGCAGCATGGAGGGCGCGTTCGCACGGAAGGGGAACATCGCGCACTATTCGAGACTGCAGGATTGGAGCTAACGAGGGTTATTCCGACACCGTCCCCACTCCGCCTAGTGGAAGGGGTCCGGCATACCTGAGCTAGGCAGGGGCGAACGCCAAGAACTAACTCGGGCTGATCAGCCTCCCAGCTAGGGCAGACGCTTCGCTGATGCGCCCCTCCAGCTCGGCGATGGCGTCTTCCAGCGCCTCGCCCTGAGCCTGCTTGGCCTGCAGCTGCGACAGCTCCGCCTTGGCGTCCTCGATGGTCTTGGTCAGCTGCATGGCCCTGAGGTCGTCCTGCGCGCGCTGTTTGATGAGCTTCAGGTGCTCCAGCGAGCTGCGGGCGTACTGCGTCCGCTGCCCAATCTCGTCCATCATGTTCAACGCCCGCTCCAGGTCGCCGCCCTCATACAGCGTGTAGTTCACGATCCGCTTGTACTGGGCACTGGCTTGCCGCTCCGCTTGCAGCAGGGCCTGCTCCTTGCTCTCGATCGTGGCCAGCGCCAGCTTGAGGTTCGCAATGGTCTCGTCGAGTTTCCGCATGGCCTCTATTCTGTTACAATCGCCGAAGCTCTTTTTACAATTACATAGGCCCTAGCGCTCTTATCAAGAGAGGTGGAGGGAAACGGCCCTTTGAAGCCCAGCAACCGCTCCGGCGCCCATTCGTGCCGGGGGTTAGGTGCTAATTCCGGCGGCGATTTCGCCGCAAGATGAGAGGCAGGCACAGCAAGCAAGTGTCAAGCCTCTCCGTTGAGAGGCTTTTTTGATCGACGCTATCAGCTAGGAGTGATCAACGACGACGACCAATCACATCATCGGCCTGAAATGCAAAGAGTGCGGCCGGCGCTACCCCGAGGCCGCGCTGCACGTCTGCGAGTTCTGCTTCGGCCCGCTCGAGGTCGAGTACGACTACGACGTCATTCGGCAGCGCGTCTCACGGCAGGCTATCGAAACGGGCCCGCATGGGCTGTGGCGCTACAGGGCGTTCCTACCGGTGCAGGCCGGGGACGAGCCCGTGGACATTGGCGCCGGCCTAACGCCGCTGGTTAAGGCCAACAACCTGGCCAAGGCGCTCGGCCTGGAGCAGCTCTACCTGAAGAACGACTGCGTCAACCCAACCTATTCCTTCAAGGACCGCCCGGTGACGGTCGCCGCGACCAAGGCCATCGAGTTCGGGTTCGAGGTGCTGAGCTGCGCCTCCACAGGCAACCTCGGCGGCGCCGTGGCGGCTCATGCCGCGCGGGCGGGCGTCAAATCCTACATCTTCATCCCGTGCAATCTGGAGGCCGGCAAAATCGTGGGCGCGGCCATCTACAACCCCGTGCTGGTGGCGGTGGACGGCAACTACGACCAGGTGAACCGGCTGTGCAGCGAGATTGCCGACCGCTATCGCTGGGCTTTCGTCAACATCAACATGCGGCCCTATTACTCCGAGGGCAGCAAAACGCTGGGTTTTGAGGTGGCCGAGCAGCTCGGCTGGCGCGCGCCGGATCACGTGGTGATTCCGGTTGCCAGCGGCTCGATGTTCACCAAAATCTGGAAGGGCTTTCAGGAGTTCGCCCGCGTGGGACTCATTCCCGAGCAGCTGCCGCGGATGTCCGTGGCCCAGGCCCTCGGCTGCTCGCCTGTGGCCACCGCGTACTTCGGCGACACGCTGAACGTCCGGCCGGTGATTCCCGACACGATCGCCAAGTCGCTGGCCATCGGCAACCCGGCGGACGGCTACTACAGCCTCAAAATCGTGAAGGAATCCGGCGGCGCGGCCGAGGTCGCGACCGATCAGGAGATCGTCGACGGCATCAAGCTGCTGGCCCAGACTGAGGGCATCTTTGCCGAGACCGCGGGCGGCGTCACCATCGCCTGCCTCAAGAAGCTGATCGCCAGCGGCAAGCTGCGGCGCGACGAGCTCACCGTGGCCTACATCACCGGCAACGGCCTCAAAACCCAGGAGGCCGTGGCCGAGCACTTGGAGCCGTCCATGCAGGTGGCTCCGACGCTCGCTTCATTCGAAGAGGCACTGGCAGCGCGCGAGCGCCAGCCGGTGGTCGCCTAGGTGGCTCGCGCCCGAGTCAGATTTACGTTCCCGCCTGACCTTATCAAGGAGCCGGTGATCCACAACATGAGCATGAAATACAACATCGTGACCAATATCCGCCGAGCCAACGTCACCAGGGACAAGGGCTGGGTCGTTTTGGAGCTGGATGGCGCCCAGGAGGCCATCGACAGCGCCATCGCCTCCGTCACCGCGCTCGGCGTGCGGGTCGATCCCATAGAAGGAGACGTCGTCGAGGGCTAGCATGGCACTGAAAGTCCTTATCCCCAGCACCTTACGCACGCTCACCAACAACGAAACGACGGTAAGCCTCGATACTTCCGGCACGGTGGCCGACTGCCTCAACGCGCTCGAGGTCAAGTACCCTGGCATTGGCGAACGCCTGCGCGACGAAGACGGCGAGATTCGGCGCTTCGTGAACATCTACGTAAACGGCGACGACGTCCGCTTTTTGCGCGGCGTCGCCACGGAGCTCAAGTCAGGCGACGAGCTATCCATTGTGCCGGCTATGGCCGGCGGCTGATTCCCTCTCCCTCTGGGAGAGGCTGGACGAGGGCCTAGAGCTTACTCAGGAAGGTGTCGACACCGGCCGCCATGGCCGGCGTCAACTGGTGCTTCGCGCCCGGAAAGATGCTGAGCTGAGTGGGTACGCGCAGCAGCTCTAGCGACTTCTCGAAGGCCTGCGCCCGGGCTACCCGCGTGCGGCCCAGCAGGGGATCCCACTGCCGCGGCAGATCACTTGCGTTCGTATCGTCGCCGCCCACGCACACCAGGAACTTGACGGTGCGCAGCAAGTCCTCGTCCAGTCCATGGCCTACCCATTGCGTCATGTCGGCCGTGCCGAATGGCAGCGGCAGATCGTCTGGCTCGCCGTCGCCGTTGAGGTCGGCCACGGCCTCGGGCAGGGTGTAGGTCCCCGCCGACAGCGAGGCGACCGCGGCGACGCGGTCGGGCCGGAACAAGGCAAGCCGGTCGGCCAGCTGGGCGCCGCGGGAGAAACCCACCACGAAGGCTCGGCTCCGAACGGCATGCCCGGTGAGCCAGGGTAGCTCGTCCAGCAGCGCGATCAGCTGGCGGCTCAGCGCCGGGTCCTCGGCTCGGACTTTGGCCGGGTTCTGCCAATCGCCATAGCCGAACGTGGGCGCCGCCAGGATCCAACCGTGCGCTTGGGCCAGCGGAAGGAACGGCTTGGCGAACTCGGAGCCGTTGCCGCCCATGCCGTGCAGCGCCAGGAGCACTCTGACGGGCCCGGGCGGCAGCTCCGGCGGCACGTACAGGAAGTATTTCGGCGGGCTGACTGGGCCGGGTGCAGGATGAGGAGCGTAGGCCATCGGAGCGAGGACAGCTGCCCGTGGCGTGCAGGCGCCCAGCATCAACAGGCTGAGGACAGCGCCCAGCGCCAGCCACGCGGCTCGGCCTGCGCGCCTCAGCACGCTCTGCTCCCAAGGGAAAAGCCTGTAATAGCGCGGAGGATACCACCACTGTTAAGAAGATGTGAAGATGGTCCTAGGGACGAGCCAGCCCGACCCGCGGCCGCCTCGCCGGCACACCGGGTCGCGGCTTCCTGTCCGGGCGCGCTTGCTCGGCGCGTGGCAGGCGGATCCAGAAGTGCGAACCATCGCCCAAACGGCTGTTCACGCCGATCTCGCCGCCCATCGCGCGGACGAAAGCACGGGCGATCGTCAACCCCAGGCCAGCTCCCCCAGTAGACCGCGCGCGAGCCGGGTCAACGCGGTAGAAGCGCTCGAAAACGCGGGGCTGGTCCTCCGGAGCAATGCCGGTGCCGGTGTCCGAAATGGTGATCTCAATCTGGTCCGGCAGCGCACGGGAGGTGATCCACACGCGCCCACCGGCGGCCGTGTAGGCGAAGGCGTTTTGCACCAGGTTGGCCAGCACCTGCCGCAGCCGCCGTTGGTCGGCCTTCAGCGCCGGCAGCTCCGCGGGCACGTCGCTCGTCAGCTCCAGCCCCAGCTCCTGGGCCCTGGGCCGCATCGAATCGACAACGGCCGCGACCTGCTCTTGCGCTCGCACCGGCATGGCCTCCACCGTGAGCCGGCCGCTGTCCGCCAGCGACAGGTCCTGCAGCTCGTCGACCAGTCGCCGCAGCACGGCCGTCTCCGAGGCGAGCACACCGAGCGTGTGCCCGTCGGCGGGCAGCACGCCATCGCGCAGCGCCTCGATATAGCCATTGATGTTTTGCAGCGGATTGCGCAGCTCGTGCGCCACGTCGGCCACCATCTGGCGGCGGGCCCGCTGCTGGCGCTCCAGGTCGTCGGCCATGCGGTTGACGGCGGTTCCAAGCTCGGTCAGATCGCCCTTCTCGGGCGTTGGGACGCGCAGCCCCAGCTCACCCCGGCCAATCTGCCGGGTGACCCGCATGAGCACCGCCAGCTGTCCGCGCAGCCGGTAGGAGAACACGATCGTGAGCAGCACGCTGGCCAGCACGGCCAGCCCGCAGCCGATGAGGATACTGCGGTTGACCTCGGCCAGGAAGGCCTGCACTCGCAAGCTGCTGGCGCGGCCCGGCAGCAGCGGATTTACGAACAGCGTGCCAACCCGTAAATCGTTGGCGTCCTCGAGCGAGATCGGCCGACGCCAGTTTCGGCCCTGCTGCTGATCCACCAGCTGGCCCACGGAATCAGCCACCACCTTGCCGCCCTGGTCCGTGAGGACCAAGCGCTCGCCGGTGAGGGCCGACATGCGCTGCACGGTGCTGCCTACCCCCGCCCAGCTGCCCTGATCCTGGTAGTAGCGCTCCATCACGCGTTCCAGCCGGTCATCGCGCTGCTGGGTGTCTTCCATGATGAAGGTTTCGAATTGGCCGACGGTCACGTAGTTAGCCAGCAGCGCCACGCTCACGACGGTGATCAGCACTGGCGTGACGGTCACCGCCAATAGGCGAACCCAGAGCCGCCCAAAAATGGCCCCTCCCAGCACTGAGAATGGCCTAAATCTCAAGACGGTAGCCCACGCCGTGAACGGTGCCAATAGGCTCCAACCCGCATGCCTGCTTGAGCTTACGGCGCAGGTTGTTGATGTGCACGTCAATGGTCCTCGGCAACGCTTCACTGTCATTATCCAGCCCGTGCTGGATGAGCTGCTCGCGTGAGAACACCCGCCGCGGCTCACGCACCAGTGTGGACAGCAGCTTGAACTCGGTGGGTGTCAACGCTACTTCCACGCCGCCAGCCCAGGCCTGGTGCTGCAACGCGTCGATCCGGATCGGCCCAGCCTGCAGCTGGCCATCTGCCTCCGGGTGGCCGCCGCGCACCCGCCGCAGCACGACGCCGACGCGCGCGGCCAGCTCGCGCGGGCTGAATGGCTTGGTCAGATAATCGTCCGCGCCGCTGCTGAGTCCCAACAGCTTGTCCGATTCCTGGACGCGGGCGGTGAGCATGATGACGGGCACGTCCGAAACCGCTCGGAGCTGCTCGCAGACGGTCAAGCCGTCCAGCCCGGGGAGCATCCAATCAAGCACCACCAGGTCGAAGCTGTTGCGAGTGGCCATATCCAGGGCGGTACGGCCATCGAAAGCGACGCTGACCAGATACTGCTCGCGTTCGAGGTACAGACGAACCAGGTCGACTGTGGCCTCGTCGTCGTCAACCACCAGGATCTTAGCGCCGGGTGCCGCCACGTCGTCGATGGTAGCAACCGCTTGGGCGTCTAGCGAGGGACGATCCTGAACAAGAAGCGAGTCTTGACCATGCACCAGACCAGCACCAGCAGCCCCAGTTGGGCTATCGTGTTCGGCCATTCTGGCCGATCGACCAGCTCATCGAAGGCCGCATACAGCGCGCCAATCAAAAGCACGTGCATGGCGTAGGCGTACAGCGAGTTCTGCCCCAGCGGTAGCAGCAGCCAGCCGAAGAAGCGCTGGATTGGCTGCCAGAAATAGGTCACGAACAGGGCCGCAAACTGGAACGTGACGAGCGCCACTACCAGCCGCAGCGGCCCGGCGCCGCCCTTCTGAAACCAGCCGTCGAGCCGTTCGCGCACATCGTCCCGCTGGAAGTAGTCCGGCAGCTGCGAGCCGCCAGTGAGGTGCAGGTAGAGCATGAGCCCGAACATGGCTGTCGCGGCTAGGAACAGCGGCCCCTTGGGCAGCCGCCCCCACCAGCGCGTTATCACCTGCCGGTGATAGCCCAGCGCCATGGCGGCCACGAAGTAGAGCTGCCAGGCTGGGAAATGGAACATGGTGTTGTTGGCGACAGGCCACGGCAGGTTGTTGGCCCAATCGGGAGTGAGCTGGTAAGCCAACCACAGCGCGCCCGAGCCGCCAAGCAGCCAAGCCGTTCTGCCGCTGGCCAGCAGCCACAGCCCGAACGCGCCGCTGGCCATCAGCAGCGCGTAGATCAGCGGGACGTCACCCAGGTAGATCGTCTGGCGCAGCGTCACGACGTCGGCGATCCAGCGGGGCCAGCTCTCGAATGGTCCGAAATCATAGTGGTAAATGAACAGCTGCAGCCCGAAGATAAGCGTCAGCGCCACCGTCAGCTTGTATAGCGTCCAGGACCGCAGCAGCGCCTTCTTCATGCCGGCCTGCAGCCCCTCCTTGGCGACGATGCCACCGTACACCATGCCCATCACGAAGCCAGATAGGAACACGAAGCCCTCAGCGGCGGAGACGAAGAACTCGCCAGCCCCAGACACCGCATGGGCGTATGACGCCCCGCCGGCGTGGTCCACGATCATGGCGAACACGCAAAAGCCGCGCAATAGGTCGAGCCGCAGGTCACGGCTGCCCTCGGCGACGTGCGTCCACGGCCAAGCCAGCGAGCGTGGACGCCGGAGTGGCAGCGCATAGGCGCGCGGGAAGGCAGCCGCCATCGCTTAGAAACTAAGTCTCTGGTGTTGAGAAACGGCAAACCGCCGGTTAAGAAGACGTGAAGTTGGGATGAGAAGTAGCTAAGAAGCGCTAGACGCGCGCGGCGATGCGTCCGGGCTCGGCCTCCGTCGCTGGCCGCGGGTTCATTGGGAAAACGATGTTGGCCACGGTACCGCCTTCGCTTTGGACGCTGAAACGGCCCTTGAGGTCGGTGCGCACCAGGTTGCGGATAATGCGCATCCCCAGGCTGCCCGCGCGCTCGGGATCGAAGTCGGCCGGCAGGCCCACACCGTTGTCGCGCACCATCACCGCCACTTCGCCATCCTGTATCTGGCTGCGAATCTCGACCAGGCCCTCTTTCTGGTCGGGGAAGGCGTACTTGAGCGAATTGGTAATCAGCTCGTTGACGACCAATGCCAGGGAGCCCGCCCGCTTTGGATCGAGCACCACGGGATCGCCGCCAACGTCCACTTGCACGCGCCGGCCGCTGCCCCAGCTGGCGGTTACGAAGCCGACGATGGCCTCGGCGATCGACTGGAAGTCGACCGCGCCAAAGCTGTCCTCGCTGAGCATAGTGTGCACCTGGCCGATGCTCTTGACGCGGTTGATGCTGTTCATCAGCACCGTTTTGGCCGGACGCGGCTCCGGCCGCATCAGCTCCATCGACAGCAGGCCGACGATCGACGCCAGGTTGTTGCGCACGCGATGGTTGATCTCCTGCAGCAGCGCGGTCTTGACGTCCAGATCGAGCTGCACCTGATCGAACAGCCGTGAGTTGTTGATGGCCACACTGGCTTGGGTAGCCAGAATCGCAATCAGCCGGCTGTCCTCAGCCCCGAAGCCTGAACCATCGCGTTTGTCGAACCCGAAGATGATGCCTACCGGCTGCTGGCCAACCCACACCGTTTGGACGATGACCGACTTCGGCTCGAGCTGCTTGAACCACTCGCGAATGTGGACGGCGTCCGCTTCCGCGGCGACGTTCACGTCGTTGTAGTACACCGGCTCGCGCGACTGCCAGAACCGTTGGCTGAGCTCATCCTGCGAGAGCGGGATGCGCAGCCCCGCCAGCTCGTCGGCAGACATGCCGTAGGCCGGATCATTGGGCACCAGCTCGAGACTTTCCTCATCGAGGATGAACAGGGCGCAGCGCCGCAGATGCAGCAGATCCGCCAGCTTCTCCACCAGGTAGCGGTAGCTTGCTCGCGGGCTCTCCAGCTGCGTGAAGCCCTGGGCGATGTCGTGCAGCGTGGTCAGCTCGCGCAGCTTTTCCTGGAGGAAGCGCGCCTGCAGCCGCAGGGCGGCCGTAGAGGTGGCGTTATCCCTGGCCCAGCGCCGGCCCATGTAGGCCACCAGGCCGCCATCTACCGCGACGCCCAGGGCGATTAAGATCAGCCACACGTGGCTGGCGACGATGTAGGCCCCTCCCAACGCCGCCACCAGCGCGAGGTGGACGACCAGACTCCAGCCGACCGCGTTGCGCATTATCCGACAAGGCAGCATAGAAGCCAGGCAGCGTGAGTGTCAAAGAAATAGCCCGGATTCTTATTGCCGGCGCCTCCAGCGGAGTGGGCAAAACGACCATTACCTCGGCCGTGATCGCCGCGCTGGCGCGCCGTGGCATGAGCGTCCAGCCGTTCAAAGCCGGGCCCGATTACATCGACCCCACCTACCACAGCACAGCGGCCGGCCGGCCCTGCCGCAACCTGGACACCTGGCTCGTCCCGGCAGAGCGCCTGCAGGCGCTGTTCCAGCGCGCTTGCTCTGGAGACGTGGCCGTGATCGAGGGCGTGATGGGCCTGTACGACGGCCGTTCGGCCGAGGATGACAGCGCCAGCACCGCCGAGCTGGCCAGATTGCTCGATTGTCCGGTGCTGCTGGTGATCGATGCCGCCAAAATGGCTCAGAGCGCAGCCGCCGTCGTGCTGGGCTACCAGGCTTACGACCCGCGGCTGCGCCTGGTCGGCGTGATCCTCAACAACATCGCCTCGCCGGGACACCTCGAGCTGGCCCGCCAGCCCATCGAGCGCCGCACTGGCCTGCCGGTGCTGGGCGGCTTCCCAAAGGATGCCTCGATCCGGCTGCCCGAACGCCACCTCGGCCTTATCCCCACGCTGGAGCAGTCCGCTCCCGTGGAGCGGTTAGCCCAGCTGGCGGAGGAGCATCTGGATCTCGACCGGATACTCGAGCTGGCCCGTCAAGCGCCTGCTGTGCCTCTCGCGAACCCTCAGCCGAGCCCTCGCCCACAGGGAGAGGGAATCATCGCTGTCGCCATGGACGAGGCCTTCGGCTTCTACTACCAGGACAACCTGGACCTGCTGCGGGAGTTCGGGGCGGAGATCGTG
>DATGVV010000249.1:0-5257 GCA_035299885.1 Chloroflexota bacterium
TCCCACAAGTACGGCTCGTGGCAGGACACCACCTTCACGAAGTCGATGGCGGAGTAATTGGGGTTGTGGCGCAGGCTGTCCAGTAACTCTCCGGGCGAGCGGCTCGAAGACAGCGCGCCCATCATGGCGCCGGCTTGGCGGATGTGACGCGTGACCGCGCGCGTGTCGATACCCTTGATGCCAGGCACCTTGGCCAGCTTGAGCTGCTTATCGAGCGTGCGGTTGCTGCGCCAATTGGAGGGCTCGTCGCACAGTTCGTGGACGATGAGCGCATTGAGCTGCAGCTCGCGCGATTCCATGTCGTCGGGGTTGATGCCGTAGTTGCCCGCCAAGGGATAGGTGAGGACCACCATCTGGCCCCGGAACGAGGGGTCGGTGAGCGTCTCCTGGTAGCCGGTCATGCCGGTGGTGAACACCACCTCGCCGATGGCTTCCACGTTCGCCCCGAACTGGTAGCCGTGAAACACGGTGCCATCTTCGAGGACCAGCACGGCTGGACGTGACTCAGGCAAGCGCGGACTCCTTCAAGGCGTCATGCACGACTTCGCCCCGGCAGACAGTCAGCATCACGCGGCCGCGCATGATGGTCCCGTGCAGGGGCGTATTCCGCCCGCGACTCTGAAACCGCTCCACGTCCACCGTCCACTCCGCATCCGGATCGACCAGCACCCAATCGTCATCAGGCAGCGATAACCCGAATACCGAGCACGGCCCCGCCGTCAGCTTCTCGATGACGAGGTCGAACGGCAGCCGCCCCGCGTGGACCAGGCTCATCACCTGCCCAAATGCCGTCTCGATGTTCGAGATGCCGAAAGCGGCCTGCTCGAACTCCACGGCCTTGTCGACCAGTGCGTGCGGCGCATGGTCCGTGGCGATGGCGTCGATCGTGCCGTCGAGCAGGCCTTGGACGAGCGCTTCGATCTCGGCCGCCGTCCGCAGCGGCGGGTTGACCTTGCAGTTGGCGTCGTAAGCGCCGCGCTCGACGCACTCGTCCGTCAGGGTCAGGTGGTGCGGCGTGACCTCGGCCGTGACTCGCACGCCGCGCCTCTTAGCGCTGCGCACGACTTCGACGCTGCCGGCCGTGGACAGGTGGGCGATGTGCACCCTCGCGCCGGTGGCTTCGGCCAGGGCCACGTCGCGGGCGACCATGATGTCCTCGGCCGCCGCCGGCCAGCCGGGCAGCCCCAGCCGCTCGGACACCAGCCCCTCGTGCATCGCGCCGTCATGCGTCAGGCCGGAGTCTTCGCAGTGGTCGACGATCACACGGTCGAAACTGCTGGCGTACTCCAGGGCATGGCGCATGATGGCGCTGCTGGCTACCGGGCTGCCGTCGTCTGAGAAGGCGACCGCGCCAGCCGCGGCCAGCTCGGCCATGTCGGTCAGCTCTTTGCCGGCCCGGCCGCGGGTGATGGCCGCGATGGGCAGCACGCGCACCGCCGCCTCGCGCTGAGCGACGTCCAGCACGTACTGGAGGGTGCCGACGGTATCGATGGCGGGGTCCGTATTGGGCATGCAGCATACAGTCGTGAACCCGCCCGCGGCGGCCGCTCGGGTGCCCGTGGCGATGCTCTCCTTGTGCTCATAACCGGGCTGCCGCAGATGGCAGTGCAGGTCAACGAACCCCGGCACGGCCACGAGGCCCCGTCCGTCGAGCGTCTCGCTGCCCGCGCCAATCCGAAGGTCCTTGCGATTGCGCAGGTTGGTGACGATCACATCGCCACTCCCGCCAGGAGGTACAGCAGCGCCATGCGTATGGCCACGCCGTTCGTCACTTGGCTCTCGATGACCGATTGCGGCGCCACCGCCACCTCAGGGTCGATCTCGACGCCCGGATTCATGGGCCCGGGGTGCATGATGAGCGCGTCGGGCCGCATCCGCGCCATGCGTGCCGCGGTCAGCCCCCAGCGCTGCCGATACTCGCGCAGTGATGGGATGAGGCCGCCTTCGGCGCGTTCCTTCTGGATGCGCAGCGGCATCACCACGTCGACCTCGCCGATGATCGCGTCCAGGTCGTGCTCGAAGCGCATGCCCGGCAGCTGAAGCTTGACCGGCAGCAGCGTGGCCGGACCGCACAAGATCACCTCTGCCCCCATGCGCGTCAAGCCGTGCACGTTCGAGCGCGCAACGCGGCTGTGCAGCGCGTCGCCCACGATCGCCACCTTGAGGCCGCTCAGCCGGCCAATCCGGGCGCGCATAGTGTACAGGTCCAGCAGCGCCTGGCTGGGGTGGGCGTGGCGCCCATCGCCGGCATTGATCACGGCCGCGCCGGTATTGCGCGCCACCACGTGCGGCGCGCCGGCCATCGAGTGGCGGATGACGATGACGTTGGCTCCCAGCGCCACCAGGGTCTTAGCGGTGTCGATCAGCGACTCGCCCTTCTCCACCGAGCTGCCGCCGGCCGAGAAGTTCACCACGTCGGCGCTGAGGTTCTTGGCCGCGACCTCGAAGCTGACGCGCGTCCGGGTCGAGGACTCGTAGAAGCAGTTGACGACCATCTTGCCGCGCAAGCCCGGGGCTTTCTTGACCGGCCGGGCGAGGATTTCCTGCATCGCCTCAGCCGTGTTCAGGACGTGCTCGATCTCCTCGGCCGAGTAATCGTCGAGATCCAGACAGTGCCGGCGGGGTCCCTGTTGTACCGCCGCGGCGCCGATCTTTTCGCCTACGACGACGCTCATGACCGGATCTCCACGCCATCGGCGCCATCCGTCTCGCGCAGCAGCACCGCGACGTTCTCCTCGATGGACGTCGGCACGTTCTTGCCGACGTAATCGGGCCGGATGGGCAGCTCGCGATGCCCGCGGTCTATCAGCACCGCCAATTGGATGGCCTTGGGCCGGCCGTAGTCGATCAGCGCATCCAGCGCCGCACGGACGCTGCGGCCGGTGAACAGCACGTCGTCCACCAGCACGATGGTCTTGCCCGAGACGTCCACCGGGATGACCGTGGAGCCGACCAGCGGCTGCACCGATCGCATGCCGATGTCGTCGCGGTAGAGGGTGATGTCCAGCTCTCCTACCGGGACCTGGGCGCCTTCGAACTCGTCCAGCCGTTCCGCCAGGCGGCGGGCCAGGGGAATGCCTCGTGTGCGCATGCCCACCAGCACCAGGTTGCGGACGCCGCGGTTGTGCTCGATGATCTCGTGGGAGATGCGCGTGAGCGCGCGGCGTACGTCCTCGGGGGACATGATCACCTTGGCGCTGGAAGTGGGGGCGCTGCCATTGCCGTTCTGGGCGGCAGCCTCAACGTGAGAGGTCAACGCCTCATGGTCTCCTTTCCGGCCTCACAGGACCGAGTTAAAGGCTTCAGACGGAACCGCTGTAAGTCTAGCCCGTCGTTTCGATCATAGTACCACGATGGTCAAGACCACTACTCTTGCGTGGTCAGCTGCTCTCGGTCGGCGTTTGTGGCCTCCTCCTGGATCAGTGTTTGCTCCTCAGAGTCGAGCGGCCGGTGCACTCGCGGGTCCTTCCGGTGCTCAGGCTGATCGCCCAGCGGGCCCATTCTCTCCGGATGCTTGACGGCATCTCGCTTGTCTGGCTTCATGCCCAAGATGACGCAAGGCTTACGCCAGCGTCTTGACCCACTGTTGGATGTCGGCCGCCGTGGTCACGCTTCGACGACGACGGTGCCGTTGAACTGGTAGCCCAAGATCTGGTTGCCAGACCAGATGGGCTCGGTCGAGGAATGGTAATGGTACGTGCCGGGGGTGGTGAATGTCACGCTGAAGACGTTGCCGACGCCCAGTCCGCCGGAGTCGAACGGCGTGCTCGCGGAATCGCTGGCCACCGAGTGAGCGACCTTGCCGAGGTTCAACCATGTCACCGTTTGGCCGGCTTTGATCGTGACCGAAGGCGGGTCGAAGCCCACGTCGTCCCTCACGTAGATAGCCTGGCCGCTGAATGGCGGCGCCGGTGCGGCGGCATTGGCGCCGACGGGCGCCTTGATGACCTTCAACGTGTATGCCGCGCCGCAGTCAAAGGCTGGGTTGTTGGCGCCGTTCAGGCAGTCCGGCGCTGAATTGAACGCGTAGGTGCCGGTGTTTATGAAGCTGACCGTCTTCTCTTCGCCGGGCGCCAGGCCGCCCGTGTCGAAGAGCTCGGGCGGGCTGCGCTGGTCGTCCATCTTCACAGCGCCCGAAACGGCCGTGTGCAGCGTCGTACCCTTGTTCACAAAGGTGACGCTGCCCGGTGTGTTGACGGTGCCGCCGGTGGTCACCGCGACCGCTGCCGGCGAGAAGCCGTTGTCGAAGATGCCGACCGTGGCGTGCTGCTCCACGGTCACGCCTGATGGGACTGGCTGAGGCCCAATGCTGCTCGCGGGCTGAGCGCTGCCGCTGGCTGCCGGGCCACCCACGATCACGCTGAAGCCGGTGCAGGTAAAGCCGGGAGTGTTGTTGCCGTTAAGGCAATCCGGGGCGGAGGTGTAGATGTACGTGCCTGGCAGCGTGAAATTGAAGCTGAAGCCCTGGCCAGATCCCAGGCCGCCGCTGTCGAACGGGGCAGGCGTGGTCTGCGCCAGTGTGCTCGCCGCCGCGGCCGTGCTGGTGGCCGTGTGGACGGCCGCGCCCTGGTTGATCCAGCTCACAGTCCCCCCGACAGGGATGCTCACCGCCACCGGAGAGAAGCCATTGTCGTTGATCGTCACGCTGGCGGTCGGCCCGTCGGCCAGGGCAACGGGAGCGGTCTGGAGGGCCAGCAGTAGGGGCAGCGCCGCGGCGGCGACGCGAAGGAGTTTCATTCGCTCATAGTCTGGCACGATGCAATCCCACCAGCCGCTATTTTGGCCGCTTTTCTTACGAAGAATTTAGAGTGCTTTGCCTGGAGGAGGGCAAAGGCATAAGATGGCAGCAAATACCCCTAGCGGAGGTTCTAAGATGATTGCCTGTCTAGCTCCTAACGGCCAGAACGTGTTTCGCGGCAGTGAGCCGTGCTCCCGGTTGATCGTTGGTACGCTTAGTGGCCTGAGCGTCCTCGAGCGCAAGGACGGCAGCTGGGCTCCCAGGGCCACCAAGCTCGATGGCATGCACATCAGCTCAACCATGTACGAGCCGAAGCACCGCGGGTTGTTCGCCGGGGTGCACGAGGGCGGTGTTTACTTCAGCCCGGATGAGGGCCTCAGCTGGGAGCCACGCAGCCGCGGCATCAGCATCCAGCACGCGTTCACGCTGGCGCACGCTGAGCCGCCGTTCGGCATGGTGCTGTACGCCGGCACCGAGCCCGCCTCGCTGTTCAAGAGCCACAATTATGGCCAGAACTGG
>DATGVV010000250.1:0-4030 GCA_035299885.1 Chloroflexota bacterium
ATCGACAAACAAGAGGCGGTCATGCGAGTGGAGGCGGCGCAGATCGACCAGCTCCTCCACACCCGGGTGGATCCGAATGCCAAGTACAAGGTCATCGCCCGCGGCACGAACGCTGCCCCCGGCGCCGCCACCGGCCAGGCCGTGTTCACCGCGGCCACCGCCGAGGAGTGGGGCAAAGCGGGCAAGCGTGTCATCCTGGTCCGGCCCAAAACCGACCCCGAGGACTACCAGGGCATGATCGCCTCGCAGGCCATCCTGACCAGCACCGGCGGCGCCACCAGCCACGCCGCGGTGGTGGCCCGCGGCGTGGGCAAGCCGTGCGTGGTGGGCGCCGAAGCCATCCACGTCGACGAGGTGGCGAAGCGGTTCAGCGTCGACTCGGTGGTGGTCAACGAAGGCGACATGATCACCGTCAACGGCACCACCGGCGAGGTCATCCTGGGCGAGGTGCCGATGATCCCCCCCGAGATCAGCAGCCATCTGGGTCAGCTGCTGTCCTGGGCAGACGATTTCCGCAAGCTGGGCGTGATGGCCAACGCCGACTACCCGCGCGATTCAGAGAAAGCCCGCGAGCTGGGCGCTGAAGGCATCGGCCTGTGCCGCACCGAGCACATGTTCATGGAAGTCGATCGGCTACCGATTGTGCAGCAGATGATCCTGGCCAAAGACCAGGACACGCGGCAGCGCTGCCTGGACAAGCTGCTCGAGTTTCAGCGGCAGGACTTCATCGGCATACTGCGCGTGATGCACGGCTTGCCGGTCACGATTCGCCTGATCGATCCACCGCTGCACGAGTTCCTGCCGTCCTACGAGGAGTTGCTGGTCGAGGTCACCACCCTGCGCTGCACCAACGGCGATCCCAAGCGGCTGAAGGAGCGTGAAGAGCTCCTCGACGAAGTCGCCCAGATGCGCGAGGCCAATCCTATGCTCGGCCTGCGCGGCTGCCGCCTGGCCATCCTGTTCCCGGGCATCACCGAAATGCAGGTGCGCGCCATCTTCGAGGCCGCCTGCATCCTCCAGAAGGAGGGCGTGGAGGTCCACCCGGAGATCATGATCCCGCTGGTTGGCCATGTGAACGAGCTGCGCATCGAGCGCGACAAGCTCGAGAAGGTGGCCAAGGCCGTCATGCAGGAGCAGGGCGTCAGCGTCGATTACAAGTTCGGGACCATGATCGAGATCCCCCGCGCCTGCCTGGTCGCCAACCAGATTGCCGAGTACGCCGAGTTCTTCTCGTTCGGCACCAACGATCTCACGCAGATGGGCTTCGGCTTCAGCCGGGACGATGCCGAGGGCAAGTTCCTGCTCAAGTACGTCGAGGACGGCATCTTGCCGTTCAATCCGTTCCAGACGTTGGATCGCGACGGCGTGGGCGAGCTGATGCGCATCGCCATCGAGCGTGCCAAGACCACTCGGCCGGACATCAAGCTGGGCATTTGCGGCGAGCACGGCGGCGACCCGGCGTCGATCGAGCTATGCCACGAGCTCGGCCTGACGTATGTCAGCTGCTCGCCTTTCCGGGTGCCCGTTGCCAGGCTGGCCGCTGCCCAGGCGGCTCTCACCAAAGGCGAAAAGGATCGCTAGGCTTCCCTACACATAGGTACTTTTACGTAGGCAAAACGGGCCATTCGCGCGTACACTAGAGGCTCGATTCGAGCCTATGTCCACAGTTACCGCCGACCCCGGCGCACCAGCCAGCAACGGTAAGGGAGATCCTTCTCAGCTAGTCCCGATCATGGGCAACGGCTCCTCCCCGAAGCAAACTGCGTCCGCCAAGTCGCTTCCGCAACGCGGGCGCGAGCCATGGGGTCGCGTCCAGCCGGCCATGGACCGCATGGGTCAGATGATGGACGGGCCCATGCAGGCTGCCCGCAGCGAGTTCGGCCGCATCGTGCTGACTATCGCCGTAGTGCTGATCGTCGGGTCCAATGTGATCTGGCTGTTGGAGCGCAGCGACGCCGACAATTCCTTCTTCTCGACCAACTACCTGGTGGGCATCGGCGATGCGCTGTGGTATGTGATTGTCACCATCGCCACCGTCGGCTATGGCGATAAAACGCCAATCACCCTGGCGGGACGCTTGGTCGGCGGCATCCTGATCGTGTCGGGCGTGGTGCTGGTCTCGCTATTCACGGCTACCGCGTCGTCGTTATTCGTAGCACGACGCATAAAGGAGGGGGATACTCTGGACGCTGAAACGCTCGTGGGGCACACCGTGGTGTGCGGTTGGAATCGCAACGTGCCGCGACTGCTGGCGGCGCTCTCGAAAGCCGGCGAACGCGACGTTGTGCTGGTCAACGAGGCTAGTAACGACGTCGTCGAGCCGCATTTGAAGGCTTACGCCAACTTGCGCATCCTGTTCGTGCGGGGTTCGTTCACGCAGGAGTCGATCCTGACCAGCGCCGGCATCAAGCAAGCCAGCTACGCGGTGATCGTCCCCGACGACGCCCTCACGACGGCCGGCACGGAGGAGAGCGACGAGCAGAAGACGGTCCTCACCTCGCTCGTCATCAAGGAGATGAACCCCCAAATCCGGGTGATTGCGCACGTGCGCCAGCGTGAGAACGCTGCTCACCTCAAGCGCGCCAAGGCGGACGAGGTTATCGTTTCGGATGAGTTCACCGGCGAGCTACTGGCCAACCACGTCGCCCATCCGGGTGCTCCGCAGGCGCTCTCGGAGCTGATGTCGTTCGAGACCAGCCATACGCTGCAGGCCCAAGAAGTCCCCCCGAACTTCGTCGGCGGCACGGTTGGCGCCTACATCGACTACCTGCGCGACAATGGCAATCTGCTGCTGATGGGCTTTGCCGTGCGGGAGGAAGGCTTTGGCCTCACCCAGGCTATGCGTGGCGGCAGCGACTTCATCACCGAATTCATCCAGCAACAAGTCCAGGCCGCCGGGATCAGCATGTCGACCGATGAGCGGATCGTCGTCCGCTTGAACCCGCCGCCGGACTACGTGATCGGCGGCAAGCACACCGCCCTGGTGCTGACCTAAGCGCTATGGCCGTCCAGACCATCACCCACGAGCAGGTCCTGCGCATCAATTACTTTGCGCGCCTGACAGAACAGCAAGCCGCCAAGGTGGCGCGCATCGTACAGCCGTGGTCCGTGCCCGCCGGTGACGACATCATCAACGACGGCGAGAGCGGCGACAGCATGTACCTGCTGCTGCAGGGCCAGGTTGAAGTTTCAAAGAACCTGTTCGTGAAGGGCAGTGATGGCTTCCATCAAGCGCGCAAGGCGATGGTCCGGCTCGAATCGAAGGAACCGCCAGCGTCCGAGGCTCCAATCAACCCGTCAACCGTGCTGACGATCCCCGGCTTCTTCGCGTTCGGTGAGATGGCCCTGTTCGACGAGAACAGCAAGCGTTCGGCAACGGTCACCGCGACGACGCCCTGTGAGCTAGGCGTCATCAAGAATGCCGATTTCGTGGCGCTGGCGGAATCCGACACCGACCTCGGCTTCCGGGTGTTCATGAACATCGCCAAGAAGCTGAGCGAGGACCTCAACCGCGCCAACCAGGACGTCCTCAACCTGACGACGGCCTTCTCCTTCGCCCTGCAGAGGTAGGCTTGTAGCTGGCCGTTGTGGCCAGAGGAGGACACCGGTGGCCCCTGCTGGTTTTGCGCTGCTCTACGCGCTGGTGCCGATGCTGGTATTGGGCGGCATCGGCTTCGGTATCTGGCGGCTCGCTTCGGGAGGCCGCGCCACCCTCACTTTCGTTGGCCTGTTGTCGGGCTATTTTCAGCTGGTCCGTGGCGTCTCTCTAATTGTGTTGTTGTCGGGGCTGACGCTGTTATGTAACGCCGCGTGGGCGTCGCTGCTCGGTGCGGAGTTCAGCTACCGCGCCAGCCCCGGCGCGGCCGTTCCCCAAGCTGCACCGCCCGCCAAACCGTCGGCAGCGGCCAGCGGGGCGGCAAGCCCTAAACCGAGCCCGGTACCGACTGTGTCGCCCGAGATCCGCGAGCGGCAGCGAACCGACATGGAACGGCAGCAGCGAGAGGGCCTGGCGCAGGGCATCAGTCTGTCC
>DATGVV010000251.1:0-7946 GCA_035299885.1 Chloroflexota bacterium
CCACGCGCGTGGCCAGGTCGCCCGAGTCGCCGAAGGCGCCCACGCCCAGCTTCTGGCCCTTCAGCTCGGCCGGCGTGGTGATGCTGGGGTTGGCTTCCAGCAAGTAGCTGTAGACCGGGATGACGATCGTCAGCAGCGTCAGGTTGGCGCCATCGATGGCTGGGCTCAGCGCGGCCGATCCGCCGGTTTGGATGAACTGCACCTGCCCGGACAGCAGCGCGGCCATGGCCTGCGTGCCGTTACTGACCAGCTGCAGGTCAACGTCGAGCCCGTTCTGCCGGAAGATGCCGGCATCCTGGCCGATCCACAGCGCCATGTACCCCGCATCGGGGCTGTTGTAGACAACGGTGATCTTGTCCGGCTCGAGGCTGGCCGCCGGTGCCGGCCCGCCGCAGGCGGCCAGCAGCAGCCCCAGGACTAAGGCGATGCCTCTCCCAACACGCTTGGAGAGGCTGGGTTTGGGCGCCATAAGGGTTGGTTCGGGCCATGGTATCCTACGCCGCTTGGCCATGCACCGGCTTGCTGCCGTCTTCGCGCTCGCCCTCCTTACCGCCTGCGGATCCACAGCCGCGCCCCCACCACCCCGGTCCGTCACCATCGCCACCCCATCTAGAAGCCTGAGCCAGTTCTCGCTGTTCGTGGCCATCCAGCGCGGCTACTTTCGCGAGCTAGGCCTGGACGTCCAGCTCAAGGAGATGGCGCCGCCCGCCCAAGTCGCCGCGGTCGCTGCCGGCGAAGTGGACTACACCACCGCAATCGGCAGCTCCGTGCAGGCCAACGCCCGCGGGCTGCCCATCAAGACCGTCCTGGTGCTGGCCGATAAGCCGCAGCACGTGCTAATGGCCAGGAAAGACATCATTGACGTGAAGCAACTGGCCGGGAAGGTGGTCGGCATCTCCGCCCGCGGCTCGACTACTGAGCGTGAGCTCCAGGTGGTGCTGGCTCAGAACGGTCTGAGTGAGCAGGCGGTGCAGATCTTGGCGCTCGGCGATTCGCCAAATACGGTGGCCGCAATGGCCGCGGGCCGGATCGACGCCACCGTGCTGCCTGTGCCGGACAACTTCATCGCCGAGAAAGAAGCTGGCGCCCACGCGCTGGTTGACATCGCCAAGGTCATGAGTGCGCCCCTGTCGGGCCTCTCGGCCAGCGACAAGAAAGTGAAGGAGCAGCCGGACCAGGTGGTGGCGCTCATCAAGGCCACACTCAAAGGCACGGCCTTCACCAAGAGCAGCAAGGCCGAAGCGGTGCAGCTCATCGCGCAGTTCACGGGCGTGGATCAGGCCACGGCCGCGCAAGCCTATGACCTCGTCCGGGACACCTATACCGATACTGGCATGGTGAGCGACGACTCTATCCGGAACACGATTGTGGAGCCTTCCGCGGCGGCCGCCCTGAACGTGGCGCAGGCTGTGGATTGGAGCTTCGCCAAGCAGGCCAAGCAATGAGCCCCGCCGTCCCCAAATCGCTGGAAGCCTTCATCGAGGCTGCGGAGGCCGTCGGTGACGTGACCCGCATCGACGGCGCCGACTGGGACCTGGAGGTTGGCTGCCTGACCGAGCTGTCCTGCGAGATCGATGGCCCGCTGCTGCTGTTCGACAACTTCACCGGCTGCCAGCCAGGCTATCGAGTAGCCAGCAACGTCATCAACACGCCGCGCCGGCTCGCGCTGGCGATGGGCCTGCCGCCGAATAAGCACCCCATCGACCTGGTGCGGTTGCTGCGCGAGCGCCGCGCCACGCTTCAGCCGATCGCGCCACAAGAAGTGGCGGACGGGCCCGTGCTGGAGTGCAGCCAGCCGGAGGGCTCGGTGAACCTGGAGCTGTTCCCGGCGCCCAAATGGCACGAGCACGATGGCGGCCGCTACATCGGTACCGGAGACCTGGTCATCCTGCGCGACCCCGAGTCGGATTGGGTGAACTGCGGCGTCTATCGGGCCTGCCTGCAGGGGCCGGACCGGCTCAGCCTGTGGGTCATCGGCGCCAAGCATGGTCGCATCATCCTGGAGCGCTGGTGGCAGCGCGGGCAGGCGGCGCCTGTGGCCATCGTGCTGGGCTGCGACCCGGCCACGTGGACCTGTGGCTACAGCGCCACACCGCAAGGCGCCAGCGAGCTGAGTTACGCCGGCGCGATCCACGGCGAGCCGCTGCGCGTGGTCCGCGGCCCTTGCACCGGCTTGCCGGTGCCGGCCGAGGCCGAAATCGTGGTCGAAGGCGAGATCCCGCCGCCGTCCGTGGAAAGCGTCGAAGAGGGGCCGTTCGGCGAATGGCCCGGCTACTACACGCACCAGGGCCGCGAGTGCGTGGTTCGGGTCAAAAGCGTGTGGCACCGGCCGCGTCCCATCCTGCTGGGCATCCCGCCGCTGCGGCCCTTCACCGAAGGCGGCAACCACCCCAGCTACGGCATCCCGCTGTCAGCCGTCGAGCTGTGGGATCACCTGGAGCGCGGCGGCGTCACCGACGTTCAGGGTGTGTGGGGCCATAACAACACCCTGATGCTGGTGATCAGCCTCAAGCAGCGCTACGCCGGTCATGCCAAGCAGGCGCTGCTGAGCGCAGCCGGCTTCCGCTCCGGCGCGAGCATGTACAGCCTGGTCGTGACCGTCGACGAGGATGTCGATCCCACCAACTTGCGCGAGGTGGTGTGGGCCATCTGCACCCGCGCCGACCCGGCCAGCGCCGTCGAGCTGATCAAGGGCGGCTGGGCCACCACGCTCGATCCGCGTCTCTCACCCGCCAAGAAGGTCTCCGGCGACACTACCGTCGGCCGCATGCTCATCGACGCCTGCAAACCCTTCCATTGGAAGGACGAGTTCCCGCGCACCAACGTCTTCTCGGCCGAGATGCGCCAGGCCACCGCCGAGAAGTGGAAGAATGTGCTCAGCGGGCTGCGGCCCTAATCAGTCCCCAATGCTGGCCGCTAGGCAGTTTCCGCGAAGGCCGGCATCACTTCCTTAGCGAACAGACGCATCGCGCGCATGACCTCTTGGTGCGGCAGGCCCCCGAAGTTGAACACGGTGGCGATTGTGTCGAACTCGAAGTTGCGGGCGGCGTTTTCGATGCCGCGGATGCACTGCTCGGGGTTGCCGTAGATGTTGCGGCCCTGCTCCAGCATCGCGTCCGGATCGGACATCTGGAGCTTCCGTTCGCGGCCGATGGAGGCCAGGTAGTCGTAACGCTCGAGTGCCTTGATGGCGTTCTCGCGTGCCTTGACGCCGTCTTCCTCGACCCAAACCCGCACGAGAAGCTGGCTGCGGTGCTGCTCGGGATCGTCGCCGCACTCGGCCAGGCCAGCTTTCCAGGCGGCCATGGCGACGCGAGCCCGCTCCGGCGGGAAGGTGTGGGCCACGCTCATCATGTCGAAGCCGTGGCGGCCGGCCCAAGCGGCTGACTCCGGCGAGTTGCCGGCTACCCACACTGGCGGATGCGGCTTCTGCGTGGGCCGGGGGTAGACTGCCACCTCATCGAAGCGCCAGAAGCGACCCTCGTGCCGGAGGCAGTCCTGCGACCAGGCGCCGACGATGATATCGGCCGCCTCCTCGAAGCGAGCGCGGCTTTCCTCGCGGTCGACGGCATAGACGTCGTAGTCGATCTGCGTGTTGCCGCGGCCGATGCCGAACTCCAGCCGGCCGCCGGAGATGGCATCGGCCATGGCGTAGTCCTCGGCCGTTTGAATGGGATGGTGAACGGGCAGTATGGAGATGGCCGAGCCCAGCCGGATGCGCGAGGTCCGCGCCGCCGCGGCGGAGATGAACACGGCCGGGTTGGGAATGGGCCCGCCATACAGCAGGAAATGGTGCTCAGTGAACCAGAAGCCCTCGAAGCCTAGGTCTTCGGCGAGCTTGACTTCGTCCAATATCTGCTGGAAATAGGTCTCGAACGGCGGCTGCAACTCGGGGTAGTACATCGGCAGCAGGTTGGCGTGGAAATGCATAGAAGCCTCACTATAGCGGGCGCCTTTCTCATGAGCCGTCGGGCTTATGCCAGTAGCGGTACTTCAAGCGCCAGGGCTTGGCAAACGCGTTGGCCACCGCCCGGCGCTTGCCCCGGAGCCCGCCGGTGAGCGTGAAAAGGCCCAGCACCTTCGTTCGGAATGGGATGTGGTGCCACGGGTAGCGGTCCGCCGGGACGAGCGGCAGCCCATGCTTGGCTAGCGGGGCGGTGAGCACGTTCAGCACGTGCGTGCCGCCGGCCTCCTTCTCGCCATAGACGCTGGCGTTGAGCTCGTCCGCGCGAGCGTGGGCCTGCGCGCTCATGTCCTCTATCAGCCCGAAGGACAGCGCCTCAACCGGGCATATCTGCACGCAGAAGGGCGCCTCGCCCGCGCCGATGCGATCGGCGCACATGGTGCACTTTGTGGCCTTGCCGCTGAGGTGGTGCTTAGCGATGACGTGCCAGGGGCAGGCGTGGATGCAGTACTCGCAGCCGATACAGGTGGCCTGATCGATAACCACTGGGCCCTCTTCGTACTTTGTAATGGCCTCAACCGGGCAGACGGCGGCGCACAGCGGGTACTCGCAGTGCATGCAGCTGTTGCGACCCCACACGTCGGAGCGCCCCTCGATAACCGGCGGCATCATCGTCAGCCAGGTGGAGTCGTTGATGTCGTAGTAGTTCCCGCGAGGCAGATCGTTCCAGTCCTTGCAGGCTTCCACGCACTGCCGGCAGCCGATGCACTTGGCGGCGTCGAACAGGATGGCTCGCGGCCGGCCGTCGGCGAGACGACCGGTTGGGTAGGGCGCCGTCACCCCACGTGGGCCCAGTCGCCGAACTCCTCGAGGCCTAGCTCTTGGAGCGTCTCAAGGAAAGGCCGGCCGCTGACCTCGTGGCGGCCGGAGACGCGGTAGTACTCCTGGATGAGGTCCGGCAGCCATTTGGCGATGGTGAAGCCCTCGTATTTGCCATCGGGGATGGGCTCGAGGAAGCGCGGGCCAACGTCCGTCCAGTCGTCCTCGGCGCGCCAGCCGCGCTGCGTGCCAAAGAGGCTCTGCAGTATCATGCTGCGCCGGCCGGCTTTCAGCCCTTCGTCCAGGGTCACGTCCCAGCCGGTGGTGGCATTCAGGGCGTCGACCATGCAGTTCAACCCATCGGGCGCGAAATGGATCTGGGCGAACCAGCAGGCGCCCATGATGCCGGCCATCTGGCGCCACTCCTCGCTCAGCACCTGGGCCCAGGCCCAGCCGTCCGGCTTATCGGGTTCCAGCGGCCCCCACTTCTCGCGATAGGCCAGATCCGGCGGCGGGTTCTTGGCGCCGCCGCCCTGCGGCTTCATGCCGCCACTGGCCACCAGCTCGCGCAGCATGTTGCCCAGCAGCGGCCGCCATTCATGTTGGGCCGGTGTGCCGCCCTTGGTGTGCACCACCCATTGCGGCGCCTCCCCGCCCAGCGCCTCCGCCAGCTCCTTGGGGCCCTCCGCCAGCAGGTTCCCCAGCCAGCCCTCGCGCCGGGCGCACATGTCCAGCAGCCGGTCCACGACTTCCGTCTTGCCCCAGCCCAGCTCCAGGCCCTCGGTCCGGTCGGGCCCCAGCAGGCCTTTCTCCCAGGCTTCGAAGGCCAGCCCGGCGCCGTCCGCGAAGTGGCTGCACTCGATGCCGAGGTCGTTGATGCGCTCGGCGAGGTACAGCACGTCATTGCCGGTGATGTCCAGGTTCACGAACGTGTCCAACCACTCGCTGCCGGCGTTGAAGTGGACTACCAGGCCCTTGTGCGGTCCCTCACGTATCTCTGCGTCCCAGGGGCACATGCGGGGGCACTGGTGACAAGGCCGCAAGGTGACCTTGTTCTGGTCGAACCCGTGCGCGTCCTGCTCTGTGATCTCTGTTGAGCGCCAATTGTGGCGGGTGATGCCGCCAAGGTCCTCGGCGTGACCGATGGTGTGCTTGTCCTCGACCGAGAAGCGGCGCAGCTCAATCACCTTGCGCCAGCGCCGCCCGGCGTCGATCAAGCTCGCTTTGTCGTGGATGGCCGGTCGCTGGGTGCCCCGGGCCACGATGGCCTTCAGTTTCTTGGAGCCCATCACCGCGCCCAGGCCGTGGGACGCGTTGTGGTTGTAGTCGTTGACCAGCATGGCTGCACGGACCAGGTTCTCGCCCGCCGGGCCGATGCAGGCCACGCGAGCGTCGGGCCGGGTCATGTCCCGCAGCCGATCCTCCGTCTCACGCGTGCCTTTGCCCCACACCGGGGTGGCGTCGCGCAGCTCGACCGTGCCGTCGTCGATGTACAAGTAGCTGGGCTGGCTGGCAGCGCCGGTGATGATCAGGCCGTCGTAGCCGGCCGCTTTGAGAGCCATGGCCCAGAAGCCGCTGGTTGCGCCTCGCCCCAGGCTGTACCCGGTGGCCGGGCTGAGGTAGACCGCCGTTATCTTGGTCGCGCCCGGAACCAGGCCCGTGCCGGAGATAGGCCCGGTCATCATCGAGATGACGCTTTCCGGGCCGAGCGGCTTGGCGTCCAGGGGCAGCTCGCGCAGCAGGAAGTAGCTGGCCAGGGCCTGGCCACCCCACAGCTTGCGGAGCACGGTTTCGTCCGGCAGCGGTTCGGTGCGGATGCTGCCGCTGGTCAGGTCGACCCGCAGCAGCTGGCCCATGTAGCCGCCGGGCATGGGATTAAACGCGGATGCCCTCTTTGGCGAGCTGCTCCTTCTGCCGCACGAAAGACTCGGGATCGCGGTGGCCGGTGGCGGCGTACTGCTGCACGTCCGCCTCGATGTCGCGGATGACCTGGTCGATCGGCTTCGTCAGGTCGACGGCCACGCCGTAGGGCTGGCGCGCCTTGAAAGGCGTGGTCCAGTACACTTCACAGCGGTTCCCCTCAGGGTCGAAGAAGTACAGGCCGATGGCGTTGCCGTGCGACACGACCCGGTCGAACCGGACTCCGTGCTCTTTGAAGCGGTGGTAGTAGTTCACGATGTCCTGCGGGCTGTCGCAGCTGAACGAGATCTGCTGCACGCAGGTCTGCTCGCCCTTGCCGCGAAACAGTACGAACTCATGGTGCTCCCGCTCCGGGTCGGACGTCATGAATATCGCCCCCAGATCGAGGTCTTCATCGGCGATCTTCAGGCCGACGACGTCTGAGTAGAAACGCCTCAGGTTATCCAGATCCTTGGCATAAATGCCGACGTGCCCAAGCTTCTTGATTGCCATACTGCCCGCAATGGTATACCCTCGCCTGCCGCGGCGGGGAGAGGGCTAGAGAGAGGGTTTTCAGTCAATGCCAGCCAGTTGCTTGGCCAGCCGCACCACTGGTGTTGGGTCATAGGAGGACAGCAGGCGCGCCTTGTTGGTGGCCAGCGTGCCAGCATTATGCTGCTCGAACAGCAGCTGCCGCGAGCCGAACGAGTCGGCGGTGTACTCCCAGGCCAGCTTCAGCATCTTGAACCTGTCGCCCGCCCGCGGGTCGTCCCCGGCCAGGAAGCGCTGGAGCAGTGGCCCAATCTCTGGCTGGCCGAGCTCAGCCTCTCCGGGCGCCATGAGTAGACCGGAGCCGCACAGCTCGCGCACCGCTTCCAGGATGCGCGGATGCTGGTCCAGGCTCAGCACGCGGCCGAGCTGAATAGGCAGCGGATTGGGCAGCGCCAGCCCTTCTTGGGAGATGACCGGATCCTGCTCGGCGGCGCGAATAAACGATCGCAAGCCTTCGAGGTGGGTGACCACGTCGGCCAGAAGCTCCTGGACCCGCGGCGTTCCGCGAGTGCCGAGGTAGTCCGTTACCGCGAAGCAGATGCCGGCCAGCGCCTCGGCCTTAACGGCCAGCCTTATGAGCCCGAAGTAGTAGCCCCAGGCCGATGGCGTCTGCCGGAAGATGGGTTCGTTCAACTCGACCCGGTCTAGGAAGAAGATGCGCTCGCGCGGCACGAACACGTCGTCGAAGATGGCCCAGGCATCGATCTCGTCATACAGCGCGCTGAGCGGGTGATCGGCCCTGCAGGGGTGCGTGAACGACTCACGGCAGACG
>DATGVV010000252.1:0-13393 GCA_035299885.1 Chloroflexota bacterium
TCGTCGCGAAGGTCTGGGGGAATCGGTAGCTTTCAGCCCTCAGCCATCTGCAATCAGCTCGTCGTTGGCCGAATCCAGCTGCTGAAAGCTGTCTGCTGATGGCTGACAGCTTCCGTGTTATCGACGTCCATCAGCACCTGGTCCAGTACCAGGTGTATGCGCCTGGTTACAGGGCGTACCTCGAGGAAACCAATCCCGACTACTTCGGCCCGCTGATGGAGCGCTTCAGCCAGCCAGCGGAAGTTGACCGCATGCTGGCGGAAGCGGGCGTGGAGACCGCGTTCATCATGGCCGAGGACGCGCCGCTGACGACTGGGCTGGCCAGCACCGAGTACGTCGCGGACTTCTGCCGCCAGACGAAGCGGCTGCGCTTCTTCGCCTCGATCAACCCGCTGACCAAGCTCGACGCCGCCGCCCAGCTGGAGCGGGACGTGACGGATCTGGGCGCCGGCGGCCTCAAGCTGTACCCCAGCTACCAATGGTTCTATCCCAACGACCGGGCGCTCTACGCGCTGTACGCCAAGGCCGTCGAGCTGGGCGTGCCGGTCACCTTTCACACCGGCTCGTCGACCTTTCCGGGCTCTCGGGTCAAGTACTCGCAGCCCATCCATCTCGACGACGTGGCGGTCGACTTCCCAGAGCTGACCATCTTGATGGCGCATGCCGGCCGGCCATTCTGGTATGACGAATGTGAGTGGCTGGTAAAGCGCCATCCCAACGTCCACATCGATCTGGCCGGCCTGCCGCCCAAGCACCTGCCGCAGTACTTGCCGGACTTGGAGCGCATCGCGGGGAAAGTGCTGTTCGGCTCCGATTGGCCGGCGATTCCGCCCGGGCTGGCTGCGAACATCAGCCAGCTGCAGGACCTGCCCATCTCGGACAAGGCCAAGGAGCAAATCCTTTACGACAACGCCAAGCGGGTGCTGAATCTCTAGCGCATGCCCTTGACGGCCCAACCGTGCGCCAGGGCACGAGTTTGGACCGCGTGAAGGCCGGCCTTGACGAACAGCTGGTCTACGCGTGAATCCTGGCCGTAAGCGGCCACGATGCCGCCCGGGACAACCACCCGGCGGAGCTCGGGCAGCAGCGCCTCGGGTTGGATGGTTACGGCCACGTCGAAGGTGCCCGATGTCAAGGGCGAAGGGTCAGCCAGGGTGGTCACGCCCGAGGGTTTGGTGGCCGTAATCTCCTCCAGCAGGGCCTCGTCGTCCCAGCCGGCGACCAGCCAGTTACGACCAGGAATCATATCCAGCCAGCGGACGAACTCGCCCGGCATGACGCGTATTATCCGCGGGTGAGGATTCGCGGGCGACTCGTGACCGGGCTGGGCGAGGCGCCGGCGTTCACCGAGCTGGCGTGGGTGACGGAGCAGTGCCGCGACAAGCTCGGCTTCGCGCCCTTCCCGGGCACGGTCAACCTGGAGGTCGTGCCCGAGGACCTGCCGCTATGGGAGCAGCTCAAGCGCCGGCCCGGCGTGGTGCTGGCGCCGCCCAACCCGAGCTTCTGCGAGGCGACCTGCCAGCGGGTATCCATCGGCGGACAGATCGCCGGCGCCACCATTGTGCCGCACGTCGGTGGCTATCCGGCGAACAAGCTCGAGCTGCTGGCGCCTTGCCCGGTGGTCGACACCCTGGGGCTCAGGCTGGGCGAGGAGCTGGCAATCGAAGCTTAGGACTTTCCCCAGACCTGGTCGATGAAGCCGCTGGCTTTGATCTTGTTCACAAACGTCATGTCGACGAACTGCTCGGGCTTGGCGGTTTTGGCCTCCGGGATGGCATCGGTGGCAATATCCAGGTTCTGCTGGATGCCTGGCATTGACGGGAAGCCGTCCTTCACGAACTGGTCCTTGTAGTAGTCGTAGGTCTTGGACACCAGCTCGGGATCGTCCACGCCGCTGTACTTCTTGATGGCGGCCTCGCCGGCGACTCTGTCGGTGGCGACCTTATGCGCGCCCTCGATGGCCGCGCGGATGTAGCGCTCCACCACGTCGGGCTGCGCAGCCGCGAACTTCTTGGTGGTGACGATAGCGGCGGTCTGAGACTTCACGCCGCTGGTGGCCACGTCGTAGAGCATGAACAGGCCCTGCTTCTCAGCCTGAAAGCTCTGCGGCGGTGAGAACACGCCGCCCTGCACCTTGCCGGTTTGGATGGAGGCGATCGTCTCGGGCGGGCCACCGGTCGCGATGAAGTTGACCTGGCCCTTGAGGCCCAGCTTGTCGGCGGCGACACGGCCTGCGACGTGGGTGATGGCGCCAAAGTTGGTGATGCCGATGGCCTTGCCCTTAAGCTGGTCAGGCGTCTTGATGGCAGGGATGGTCCAAATCTGCTGGCCCAGCGTGTCCACGAAGCCGGCGACGATGACGAACTCCGCGCCCTTGAGGTCGGCCTCGACGATCTGCTGAGCGCCGACGAAAGCCAGCGGCACGTCACCGCCCTGGAGGGCGCTCAGGATGGGGGCGCCGGCCTCGATACGAGCCAGGGTGACGTCCAGCCCCTGCTGATCGAAGAAGCCGGCTTCCTTGGTGGTCCACAGCGGCGCCATGGTGGCGCTGGTGGTGGTGTAGGCCGACTTGACGGTCACCTTCTGGGCTGCCTTTTGCGCCGCGGACGCAGAGGCCCCGGCGGACGTTGCCGGCGCCTGCGAGGTGTTCGCGGCAGCGCTGGCGGAGGTAGAGGCTGCCGCTGATCCCCCAGCCGGAGCTGACGCCTGGCCGCAAGCTGCAAGCAGCAGGGCCGCGGAGACCAGAGCCGGAATGGTGCGCGCGTGGGGCTTCATGCGATGGCGATCCCTTCCTGTGTAGTGGCGCCTAGCATACATCGCCGGCTCGTGGCATGCGTTGTGCGTTCGAGCAGGCACGCATCTTTGAGTGCTTGCGAGGTGAGGGACTCATGATCAAACAACGCTTGATCGGACTAGCGGCAGCCATCCCGCTGCTGCTCGCGGCCACTCCCGCTCACGCCCAGACGGCAGCGGGCGGCAATTGCCAGTACCAGTTCGGCTTCGCTACCGTCGCTGGCCTGATCCCGAACGTCATTGGCAGCTGCGTGATCGACCAAAAGACGTCCAACCTGCAGGGCGACACCATGCAGGAAACCAGCAATGGCCTTCTGACCTGGACCAAGGCGACGAACGTGGTCGAGTTCACCAACGGCCAGCGCACCTGGGTGTACAGTGGCTACGGCCTGATCCTGAGGGATGGCACGACCAGCTATGACTGGGAGGGCACGACCTCGCTGGTGGCGGGCATCGCCATCAACAGCAAGGGCCAGGTCATCGATACCCAGACTGGGCAGGTCATCCCCACCGACGCCAGGATTAAGGTCGGCTGACCCTCACTCTCACCCTCTCCCACAGGGAGAGGGAATCTAAAAGGGGACCTCGGTCCTCTCGTCTTTGAAGCGGCGGGCCTTGTGGTCCCAGCGGGGTAGGGAGTCGGGCTCCAGCAGATCCACGCCGCAGCGGATGCCGATGGCCAGGCGCAGCTGCTCTTGGAGCTTGCGAGTGAACTCCGGATCAGCTTGCGGCATCGGCTCAACGCGGACGGTGATCTCGTCCAGACCCTCCTGCCGGTGGAAGATCACCTGGTACTCGGCCACCTCGTCGAAGGAGCGGACGCACTCCTCGATCTTGGAGGGATAGACAACCACGCCGCGCACCTTCTTCATGTCATCCAACCGACCGATGACCCCGCCCTCGAAGCGGCGGAAGGTACGGCCACAGGGGCAGGGAGTGGAGGCGATCTTCACGATGTCTTTGGTGCGGTAGCGCAGCAGTGGCATGGCGTGGCGGTAGAGGTTGGTTAGGATGAGCTCACCCGGCTCTCCGGGGCCAACCGGTTTGCCGGTGTCGAGGTCCAGCACCTCGGACAGGACGTAGTCGTCGTGGATGTGATCGCCGCCGGGCTGCGGCTCGCACTCGAAGCCCCAGGCAGCGATCTCGGTCAGGCCGGCGATGTCGTAGGTCTTACAGCCGAAGGCTTCCTCGATCTTGTGTTTGACCGACGGGATGGCGCCGCCCGGCTCGCCCGTGTGGAAGGTCAGCCGGATGTTGGCCTCCTTTCGGAGGTCGATCCCCATCTTCTGCGCCTGCTCGGCCAGGAACAGGGCGTATGAGGGTGTGCAGCACAGGACGGTGATTGGATAAGTGCGCATGTAGTTGATGCGCTGCTCGGTGCTGGCGCCGCCGCCGGGCATGACCAGGCAGCCGATGCGCTCCATGGCGATGTGGGCCGACCAGAAGCCGATGTACGGCCCGTACGCGAAGGCCGGCAAGATCGCATCGTTGGGACGCACGCCCATGGCGTAGATGCCGCGCGCGTAGGACTCCACGAAGCCGTTGTGCCAGTCATCCCAGGTATCGAGCATGGCCACGGGCAGGCCGGTGGTGGCGGAAGTGAAATGGACGGTGATGCACTGCTCCACGGGCACAGCCAGGATGTCGCCCCACATCGGCTCGCGAGCCTGGCTGTCGCGCAGCTCCTCCTTGGTCGTGACGGGCAGCTTGGGCAGATCCTCGATGGTCCGGACGTCCTCGGGCTTCAGGCCGGCCTCGTCGAACTTGCGGCGATAAAACCGCGAGTTTCCGTAGGCGTGCTCAACGATGTGGCGGAGCCTCTCCTCCTGGACGTCGCGCAGCTTGTCCGCGGAAGCGGTCTCGATGTCCGGGTTCCAGTAGCGGCCGTCATCGCTGCGCTGCTGACTGATCGGACCTCGGGTCACTCCTTGCCCTCGCTCAGCATGGCGCCCAGGCCAGCCCAGCGGCGTGAGAGGTTGTGCTCGACGCCGAGCAGGTCCAGCGCTCGGGCCACGCTGTGATTGATAATCTCGTCGATGCTCTTGGGGTGGTGATAGAAAGACGGCACGGGGGGCATAACGATGGCGCCGTTCTCGGTGGCCTCCAGCATGGCTCTGATGTGGCCGCGATGGAGGGGCGTTTCGCGGAACATGATGATCAGCCGGCGCCGCTCCTTGAGGATGACGTCGGCCGCCCGCAGCAGCAGGTTGTTGGCGTTCACGCCGTAGGCGATGCTGGCCAATGAGTTGGCGCTGCAGGGGGCGACGATCATGCCGTCTGTCTTGTAGGAGCCACTGGAGATGGTTGCGCCCACGTCGCGCCAGTCATGAGTGCGGGTGGCCAGCTTCTTGACCTTTTCGGGATCCCAGGCCGTCTCCTCGCGAATGTTCAGCTCGGCCGCCGGCGACATCACCAGCTCGGTTTCGACGTCGGGCAGCTGATTGAGGGTTTCGAGCAGCCGGATGCCGTAGACCGAGCCGCTCGATCCGGACATGCCGACGACGATTTTCATGCGTGGGCCATGATAACGCCGTTGGCTTTGGCCGCCGTTTACGCCGGCGGCTTGACCCCCAATTGCCCGAGCACCATCATCTCGTCACCCTGGTGCCACGCTCCGGCAGCTTTGCCATCCTTGAAGCTGGGTCGGACATTGAGCCTCCCCTTGCATGAATCCAGCGGCAGGTTATCACAGGCTGCCGAGTCTGGTGCCGCGCCCGCCTAGCATCACGGCAGCGTGGACGTTCACGGGAAAGGCCTGTTCGTTTGGTATGCCTCGCGGCTGCCGGCGGATGCTGTCCAGGTGGCGCTGGAACATGGGGTCGCATGGGCGGCGGTCAAGTCGGCGGACGGACCTCGGATCTGGGACGGCGAGTTTCGAGCGCCCGCGGTGGCGGCGCTGAGGGACGCCGGGCTACGCATCTTCTCGTGGCAGTACGTGTACGGCCAGAATGCCGCGGGTGAGGCGGCCGCAGCGGCATGGGCGGTGCGTAACGGATCGGAGCTGCATGTGCTGGACGTCGAGAGCGAGTTCGAGCACAACCCGCCCGGGCTGAGGGCGATGCTCACGGCCTGTACGGCGGAGGGCATTCGGCGCGATCAGCTGGGCTACAGCAGCTTTGGGGTCGAGGGTTACCATGCCATCGATTGGCCCCAGCTGCACGCCGCCTGCGGCACTGCCTGGCCCCAGGCCTACTACGCCACGCAAGGCTGGACCCCCGAGTACAGCCTCAGCCTCACGCAGGCGGGGCTTGCCGGCTACGACGGGCAGGTCATCCCAATTGGCGACGCGTATGGCGGCGCCACCAGCGACACGACAGAGCGTTTTGCCGCGCGAGTGGCGCAGCTGTTCGGCTCAGCCGTGGGCTGGTGGGAATGGAGCCAGGTCGAAGGCCCTGTTTGGGACGGCATTAAGGCTGCCAGCCTGCCCGCGACAGCGCCGGCTAAACCAGCGCCGTTACCGACGGACGGCGTGACCATGCTGCCCTCCGGCGACTGGCTGGTGAGCCGCGCCTGGCGTGACCGCGCTGTTTCGCTGGCCAGCGCCGCCGGAGAGGCCACCTACGATCATCCGGGCCAGCCCATGAACCTAAGCGTCACCCAGCGCAACGTCCAGATGATCAAGCGCATGCTGGGTGCTGACGGGGTGTGGGACCCGAACGTATTCGCCTAGGCTTCTGATACTGCGTCGGGCGATGCGCGCTAGCGCCAGGACTCCGATCGCGATGGCTGGCGTACGTCCTCTCGGATGCGCTGCTCTCCCGGCATCGTCACCTGCTGGGTAAGCTGGGTCTTTTGCTGCTGCATAGCCAGTCCTAGACTGAGGAGCCACTGCTGATCGCAGGTCTCGCGCACCTTGGGGAACATCTCCCGTTCCTCTTCCTTAACATGGTGCTCGACGGCGCGCTGCAGCTCACCCATCTGAGCGCTGAGCCGTGCGTCTCCAGCCTGCATCGACTCCAGCTCGGCGCACAGCTGTTTAACGTGCCCATGCTCCCTCAGGCTCTCGTCGACCATATCCTCGAGGCCGGCCATGGTGCGAACCTCAGGATAGAAGCACTGCTCTTCCATCTGTGAGTGGACGGTCAACTCCTGGCAGATCTGCCGGCAAAGTTGGTGCCGCTCGGTCGCGTCAGACAAGCGAGTCCAGCTTTGGAAGAGCTTCTCGACCGTGCGGTGGTCCTGCTTGAGCAGGTTCAACGCATCAACCGACTTGACATCCGTTTCCATTTTTTGCGCCCTCCTTTTAGGGGTGTTGCCCTGTCGCGCGCAAGAGCTAGGCCACGGACGGTTAGATCGCAGCCGAGGCGCGCACGGAGTCCATGAATGTGGAGTCGATGATCTGGTCGGGCGAGAGGGAGGCGTAGCGGGCGGAGTCGATGGCCTTCAGCGCGTCGAGGATGACCTGGACGCCGGCTTTGTCGGGGTAGGGATCGGTGGTGAGGCGGTTGCGAACTGACTCGTAGTTGGCTTGGACCTGGGGATCACTGGGGTCCGATTTGAGCTCTTTGGCGATGGCTGCCAGAACGGCGGCTTTGTTCTTCTCGTCGGCGTGGAAAAGGACGCCGTCGATGAGACCACGGAGTGCGGCGGTGACGGCTTTCGGGTTGGACTTGGCAAAGCTTTCTTGGACCACGACGGCGGTGGCGACGTAGGGCTGGTCGCGCATGTTGAGGAGGACGTTGATGCCCTGCTCCTGGGCGAGCTTCGAGAACGTCTCGACGTCGACGACGGCGCCCTGAACCTGGCGGCTGGTGAGGGCGGCCCAGCGCTCCGGTGAGTTGCCGGTCTGGAGCAGCTTGACGTCTTTGGTGGGATCCAGGCCCAGCTGCTTGAGACCGATGCTCAGGGCGACGTGCGATGTGTCGCCGAACTTGCCGACGGCGATGGTCCTTCCTTTGAGCTCCGAAGCTTGCTTGATCTCGGGCACGCTCATGATGCCGTAGGGGCTGTGCTTGTCGAAGTAGGCGATGAGCTTGAGCGGCGCGCCGGAGACCATCGCCTGGATGGTGTCGACGCCGGCGGTGAGGTCGAGCTGGACCTCGCCCGCGACGAGGGCGGCCATGCTGACGTTGGACTGCGCATAGGTCACGTCCACGTTGAGGCCGTACTTCCGGAAGAGGCTGTTGTCGGCGGCCAGGCGGGCGAAGATCTGGCCGCCGCCGGCCGTGGCGTAAGTGAGCTTGAGGTGGTCGAGCTCGGGTTTGTCTGGGGCAGCTGAAGGCGCCGGCGCGGCGCGGCAGGCGGTGAGGGCCACCATGAGTGCGAGGCACAGCGTCCTTGGGCTCAAGGTAGATCTACCCGATAGAAACCGAGCTTGGCCATTGCGGGCCAGTCGTCGATGGAGAACAGGATGGCGTCGGCCGAGGAGGCGTTGACGTGGTGGTGCCAGGTCCAGGGAGGAACGACGAACAGGTCGCCGCTGGACCATTCGATCGGCTCGCCCTCTACTTCGGTGATGCCTTGGCCTTCGAAGACGTGGTAGCAGGTGGTGCTGTTGTGGCGGTGGGCTTTGGTGCGCATCTTCGCGGTTAGGAGCTGCACGTGCCAGGCGATGGTGGGCAGCGTTGGGCCGCCATCGACTGGGCTGGCGAACGTCAGCTGGAAGCCGTCGTAGGGGTTGGTCTCGACCCCCTTGTGGCGCAGGGCTTGGAGGGCAGCTTGGGTTGCCGACCATGGATAGCGCACGGGCGGCCGGGGCGCCAGCGCATCGATCGTAGGGGTCAACTCCTTGAGGAGGTGGGAGTCGGCGCGCTCGAGGATGGACTGGTAGGGGTCGGCCTCGGGGAAGCGGACGTTGATCTCGGCGCCCAGGCGCGCATAGGCGGTGTCGTAGCCGTCGACCCAGATGGCCGCCGTGTCACCGCCGTTGTAGTGATCGTGGTCGCTCCAGGTGGGGCTGACAATCAGATCGCCGCGTTCCATGGGGAAGGCTTCGTTGTTGCAGACGAACACGGCGCCCGGCGGGGCCTGGTGGACCAGGCGTGTCTCGTTGCGCATGTTGCGATGAGCGCGAGTGCGCTCGCCTGGCATGAGGATCTGGGCGTTCATGTCGATGGCGTGTCCGGAGGCGCCAAGACCGCGGATGGAGCGCATCTCGGTGAGGCCTGACGGGCCCACCGGCACGAGGCTGCCGGCCTGGAGCAGGGCGGGATAGACATCGGCCCACCGCCAGTGCAGCGCGGCGCGGGCCGTGGCTGGCCTTTGCTGGGCGCGGCGCATCCAGGAGCCATGCAATTGATGATCGACCAGGAATTGGTCCAGATCCTCGAGACTCACAGTTTGAAAAACTCCACAGCGTTGCCGGCCAGGAGCTGACGGCGCTCAACCTCGGGCACGCCCTCGAAGGTGCGGTCGATGAGCTGCCGGGAATGGGGCCAGTCGCTGGCGGCATGCGCGAAGTCGCTGCCCCACATCAGACAGTGGAGGCCCACGTCGTGGCGGTGGGCGACGCCGAACGGGTCGCCCAGGAAGCCCCACAGGTTGTTGTGGCGCAAGTAGTCGCTGGGCCGCCGCTGCAGGAAGTCCAGGCCGTACAGATCACGGTGGAGGTACTTGTAACGCTCGTAGTTGTCGTCGATTTGGGTGAGGGTGGAGGGCAGCCAGCCGATCTGCGTCTCGGCCCAGTAGATGCGGAGGCTGGGGAAGCGATCGAACACGCCCATGTAAGCCAGTTGAATGGCGGCAAAGGGAATGTCGCTGCCAAAGCGCAGTATCTGGATGATCGGATCGCCCTTCTCCGCGTCGTTCTTGGGATATTGAAAGCTGGGCTCCTTGTCTGAAAAGCGCGTGGAGCCGCCGTTGGTGTGGGAGCACAGCGGCAGGCGGAGATCGAGCGCCGCGGCCCAGAAGCGATTGTCTTCGGGCCCGGGATAGGCGCGGCCGTTTGGGAAGCGATACAGAGCCACGCCCTTGAAGCCGGCGCGGGCACAGAACTCCAGCTCGGCGACGGCCTGATCGACGTTGGTAGGCGGGATGATGCCGAGCGTGAGGAGCCTATCAGGCGCGGCGGCGGCGTATTCCTCAATGAGGAATTCGTTGTAGGCGTGAATCAGGCCGGCGAAGACCTCGTCGTCTTTGACGCCGCGCCAGAGATCGACGTAGCCGCCGTGGGCGAAGAGCACCTCGGCATCCACGCCATCCTCGGCCTGCTCGCGCAGGCGCTGCTCGGGACTGCCCGTGCCGAGGCCGCCATCGTAGGTGGGGACGAGGTGGTGCCACTGGTCACGCGGCACGCCGCTGAGGCGGGTGAAGCCGATGCGGTGCAGCGGGCGGCCCTCCATGATCACGGCGTCCTCGCCGTTGTCGAGCTTGATGCGGCGAGGCGCGCGGTCGCGCCACTTGGCGGGCACGCGATGTGTCCAGCGGTCGGGCGGCAGATCGAGATGGGAATCCGCTGAGATGGTCCGGTACTGTGGCGGCACGTGGCTGGCTCCGCGGTTCAGGGTAGCAGGCGTTGGCTACGTGGCCCGCGGACGGTAAACTCGCGTTCATGCCTGACACGGTTGATCTGCGCCTCAGGACGGCACTGCAGCGGCTGGATGCGGCGGGGTGGTTGCTGAAGATCGAGACGCGCGTCGATCCCATCCTGGAGCTGGCCGGCGTGGCGATGAAGCTGGATGGTGGGCCTGCGCTGCTGTTCGAGGACGTGGCCGGCTACGACATGCCGGTGTTCATGAACGCGCTGGCCAGCAACGAGACCATCCTGGCCGTATTCGATACCGATCTGGAGGGCGTGCGGCAGATCATGGGCCGGGGTCTGACGAAGTCGATGAAACCGGTGATGGCGGACGTAGGGCCATCGCAGGAAGAGGTCATCGACTCGGGGGTGAACGTCGGGGCCTTCATCCCGGTGCTGAAGCACGCGGAAGGCGACGGCGGGCGCTACATCACCAGCGGCGTGGTGATGGCCAAGGACCCGGAGACCGGCGGCCGGAACTGCTCGTTCCACCGCTTCGAGCTCATTGGCCCTAACCAGGCGCTGGTGCAGTTGGACAGCGGCCGCCACCTGCGGGCGCTGTGGCAAAAGGCCAAGGACAAGGGCCTGCCCAGCCTGCCGGTGGCGATCTGCCTGGGCTGCGATCTATCGGTGAACCTGGCGGCTCTGGCAATGGGCTCAGAGGTGCCGTTGGGGCGTGACGAGCTGGAGATCGCCGGCGGCTTTCGGGGCGCGCCCCTGCCGCTGGTCAAGTGCAAGACCATCGATGGGGAAGTGCCGGCCGAGGCTGAGATCATCATCGAGGCGGAGATCTCGACCCAAGAGCAGATCGAGGAGGGCCCGTTCGTCGAGTTCGTCGGCTACTACTCGGAAGTTGATCCGGCGCCGCTGGTGACCTTCAAGTGCATCACCCACCGGCGCGACCCCCTCTACTACCCGATCATCGGGGTCGAGAAGCTGACCATGAGCAAGCTCATGCGCGAGGCGGCGCTGCTGCGGGCCATGAAGGCGGTGTACCCAGGCGTGGTGGACTGCGAGATGACGCGCGGCGGGCTGCACCGCTTCCATTTGGTGGTATCGATCCGCAAGGCGCGGGCGACCGATGAGGGCATGCAGCGCAACGCGGCGATCGCGGCCATCACGGCCCTGAAGGACCTCGATTGCATCATCCTGGTCGACGACGACATCGACATCCGCGATCCGCATGACGTGGAGTACGCCATGGCGACGCGGTTGCGGGGCTCGGATGGGCTGGTGATCATGCCCGGCTTCCGCACCCACGAATACCTGGTCGATGCCGCCGACCACGGCGTGCGGACGAAGATCATCATGGACACTACCCGGCCTTACAAGGAGGGCGGGTATGAGCCGCGGGTGCAGTACATGCAGGTAGACATCGACCGCTACAAGAGGCGCCAGGAGCCGGATCCAGAACTGATTGAGCGGCTGCTGCGAGCCAGAGTTCCCTCTCGCTCTGGGAGAGGGTGAGGGTGAGGGTTGGTGGCTGAGCGTCCGCACGACATCCGGGCGCGTATCCGCACGGGCGAGTGGACCAGGCCCACCGGTGGGCTGGCGCCGGGTTACGTGCAGACGAACATGGTCATCCTGCCGAAGGAACAGGCGTTCGACTTCACGGTGTTCTGCCAGCGCAACCCCAAGCCCTGCCCACTGCTGGAGGTGACGGACCCCGGCGATCCCGAGCCGAAGATGCTGGCGCCGCGGGCGGATTTGCGGACGGACGTGCCGCGCTACCGGGTGTGGCGCAACGGCGACCTGGCGGACGAGGTGACGGACATCAGCGACCTGTGGCGGGAAGACCTGGTGGCCTTCCTGCTGGGCTGCAGCTTCACATTTGACACGGCGCTCGTGAACGCGGGCGTCGACGTGCCGCACATGCGCAACGGGCACGGCGAGAATGTGCCGATGTACGTGACCAACCTGGACACCACACCGGCCGGCCAGTTCCATGGCCCGCTGGTGGTCAGCATGCGTGCCGTGCCGCGTGAGAAGGTGGTCAAAGCCATTCAGGTGACCAGTCGTTTCCCGACGATGCACGGCACGCCGGTGCACATCGGCGACGCGGCGGCAATCGGGATCAAGGACGTGCATAAGCCGGACTACGGGACGGCGGTGGAGGTTGGGCCGGAGGACGTGACCATGTTCTGGGCGTGCGGCGTGACGCCGCAGCAGGTGTGCCTGGCGTCCAAGCCGCCGTTCATGATCTCGCACGCGCCGGGGCACATGTTCATCACAGACATACGCGATGAGGATATGGCGGTTATTTAGGAGGCAGCATGAAAGGCGTTGTTGACGCGGATACGCACATTGCGGAATCGGCCGCGATGTGGGACCTGGTGGATGGGGATATTCGGGCGCGGCGGCCGGTGTTCTTCTCGATTACGAATGACACGCTCTACGGGCCGCGCAATGGCTTCTGGCTGATCGACGGGAATATCTTTCCCAAGCCCCTGGGGAAGGGCGGGTTCCGGCTGATCACGCCGTCGCAGACGGAGTGGGAGTCGAAGCGGACCGATCTGCAGATCGCCTGCCGCGAAATGACCGACGTCCCGGCGCGGCTGGCCGACATGGACAAGCTCGGGATCGAGCAGCAGGTGGTCTACCCGACGCTGTTCCTGGTGTACGTGACTGACGATCCCGAGCTGGAAACCGCGCTGTGCCGAGCGTACAACCGCTTTCAGGCCGAAGCTTGCGCCCAGAGCGGCGGCCGGATGCACAGGGTGGTGGTGCCGCCGCTGCAGTGCATGCAGGAGTCGGTGGCGGAGATCAGGCGCGGCAAGGAAGCAGGCGCGGTGGGCGTGTTCTTCCGGGGAATGGAGGGCGACCGCACGCTCGACGACCCTTACTTCTTCCCGGTGTACCAGGAGGCCGAAGCGCTGGGCCTGGCGATCTGCATCCACACCGGCGCTGGCTGCCCCCGGTGGGCCGACATCCACTACATCGAGCGCAGTGCCAGCTTCGCGCAATCGCGCATCCTGCCGCCCATAGCATTCCGGAACCTGGTGGCCAACAGGGTGCCGCAGCAGTTCCCGAAGCTCAGGTGGGGCTTCATCGAGGCCGGCGCATCCTGGGTGCCTTACGTGCTGCACGCCATCAAGCGCGCGCGCGGCGACAAGGATTGGAGCGCCTACGGGCCCGAGCTGTTCG
>DATGVV010000253.1:0-2389 GCA_035299885.1 Chloroflexota bacterium
CAAATGGAATGCGTTCTTCTGCCATCTCAGCGTGCCCACAAAGCAAAGGCGTGATAGAGCCCCGCGCCGAGCAGCGCAGCGCCCGGAATCGTCAGCACCCAGGCCCACACGATGCGTCGCGTGACGCCCCAGTGCACGGCCGTTAGTCGGCGCGAGGCGCCCACGCCGACGATGGCCCCGGTAATCGTGTGCGTCGTGCTTACCGGGATGCCGAAATGCGCCGTGCCTATCAGCGTCAGCGCCGCAGCGGTTTCCGCCGCGAATCCGCCGAACGGGTTCAGCTTGGTGATGCGCTGCCCCATGGTCTTCACCACACGCCAGCCGCCCGCCATCGTGCCGCCGGCCATGGCCAGGTGACACGTGATGATAACCCAGAACGGCACGCTGTACGTCGGCAGCAGACCGCCCGCCACAAGAGCCGTGGTGATGATGCCCATGCTTTTCTGCGCGTCGATGGTGCCGTGGCCCAAGCTGTACGCCGACGCGGACACGAGTTGCAGGCGCCGGAACCAGCGGTCCACGCGCTGGGGCGCCATGCTGCGCACCAGCCAGCTTGTCACCACGGTCACGACGAGCGAGGCGAAGAGGCCGATGAACGGCGCCACGAAAATGAAGATGACGGGCTTGGTCCATCCGGAAGCGATGATTGCGGCGAATCCGGCGCGGGCGACAGCGGCCCCGCCGTAGCCCCCCATCAGCGCATGCGAAGAGCTCGTCGGCAGGCCCAGGGCAAGGGTCAGCAGGTTCCACAAGATGGCCCCGAGCAGGCCCGCCAGCAGTACGTGCTCGTTCACCATCTCGATGCGCACGAGTCCCTTGCCGATTGTCTTGGCCACGGCCGTGCCGAACACGAACGCGGCGACGAAGTTCCAGAAGGCTGCCCAGAGGACCGCCCACATGGGCGTGAGCACGCGCGTGGAGACGACGGTGGCGATGGAATTTGCGGCATCATGCCAGCCATTGGAAAAATCGAAGGCCAGGGTGATGAAAACGATCAACAGCAGCAGGGGGAAGCTATCCACGGCGCCGCTCCGTGAAAAAGAGGAGACTCCCGGTCAGCAAGAGGCTCCGGCGAGGGGCAGGAATGGAGTTGGAGGCGCGAGGGCTCACGCGCTTTTCAGCGTGACGGCCTCGAGAACGTTGGCAACGTCTTCGCACTTGTCCACAGCGGTCTCGATGACTTCGATGATCTCTTTCCACTTGATGATCTGCACGGGGTCTTTCTCCCCCTCGAAGAGTTCTGCGATCAGCGAGCGGCACAGGCGGTCGCTCTCGTTTTCCAGCCGGTTGATCTCGATGCAGTGGTCCAGGATGCGATCATGCTTGTCGAGCGCGCGCACGGCCGCCGCCACCTGTGCGGTGGCTGCGAGCAGGATCTTGGCCAGTTCGGGCACGCCCGGGCGTACGCGATCCACGTGGTAAGTCACCATGCGGCTGGCGGCGGCGTCGGTCAGGTCCAGCACATCGTCGATCTTCGACGAGAGCTCGTGGATGTCCTCGCGGTCGAACGGCGTGATGAACGTCTGGTTCAGGCGCGTGATCAGGTTGTGCGTAATGTCGTCGCCGCGGTGTTCGATTTCCTTGATGCGGGCCACCTTGGCGGGCACGTCGGTGTAGTTGGCTAGCAGATCCGCCAAACCCTGTGCGCCGTCGTGGATGTTCTCCGCCATTTCCACGAACATGTTAAAGAAGCTCTGTTCGCGCGGCAGAAGCTTGCTCAGCAGGCCTGGCATGTTCAGGACACTCCTTGATGAGCGGGGACGGCGAGCCTCAGACTATACCCGATGGGCCCAGGCGGGGCAAGGAAGAGGTCCAGATCCTTCCGGAGCAGAAGAAAAGGGCCGGGCTGTTGAGGCCCGGCCCTCGCTCGCAATCAGGTTCAGTGGCTGCGCTTTAGTACATTCCGCCCATGCCGCCGCCGTGCCCGCCTGCTCCGGCAGCAGCCTTCTTTTCATCTTCCTTAATTTCGGCCACCAGCGCTTCGGTGGTGAGCATCAGGGCGGCGATCGACGCGGCGTTCTGCAGCGCCAGGCGGGTCACTTTGGCCGGGTCAATCACTCCGGCCTTGACCAAGTCGCCGAACTCGCCGGTTTCCGCGTCGAATCCGAAGTTTTCGTCCTTCGACTCGCGTACGCGTCCGACCACCACTGCGCCCTCGTGGCCGGCGTTCTGGGCGATCTGGCGCATCGGCTCTTCCAGCGCCCGCTTGACGATGTTCACTCCGATGGCCTCGTCCCCGTGGACCTTCAGCTTATCGAGCGCCGGGATGCAGCGCAGCAGAGCCACGCCGCCGCCGGGCACGATGCCTTCCTCGACCGCGGCGCGAGTGGCGTGCATGGCGTCCTCGACCCGAGCCTTCTTCTCCTTCAGCTCGGTCTCGGTTGCCGCG
>DATGVV010000254.1:0-2914 GCA_035299885.1 Chloroflexota bacterium
ACGCCGGCGACGCCTTCGGGATCGCCCTGCAGCGCCTTGAGCGCCGATAGGCGGATCACCGGGATGTCGTTGCCCGGGAATTTGTATGTCGTCAGGAGCTCCCGGACCTCGAGCTCGACAAGGTCCAGCAGTTCCGGGTCGTCGACCGCATCCACTTTATTGAGCGCCACCAGCAGATACGGCACTTCCACCTGCCGCGCCAACAGCACGTGCTCCCGCGTTTGCGGCATCGGGCCGTCCGTCGCCGACACCACCACGATCGCCCCGTCCATCTGCGCCGCCCCGGTGATCATGTTCTTGATGTAGTCCGCGTGCCCCGGGCAGTCCACGTGCGCGTAGTGCCGCTTGTCGGTCTCGTACTCCACGTGCGCGATGGCGATGGTGATGCCCCGCGCCCGCTCCTCCGGCGCGTTGTCGATCGAATCGAACGGCCGGAACTGCGCCTCCCCCTTCAGCGCCAGCACTTTGGTGATGGCCGCCGTCAGCGTCGTCTTGCCATGGTCGATGTGGCCGATCGTGCCCACGTTCGCATGCGGCTTCGTCCGCTCGAATTTCTGCTTGGCCATATCTTTACTACGTCTCTCCGTTTGTCACTGCAGGTGCTTGTCAGAGCCCACCTCGGGACTCGAACCCGAGACCTCGTCCTTACCAAGGACGCGCTCTGCCGCCTGAGCTAGGTGGGCCAGACACGAAAAACATCCCGCCCGGCGGGATGTCCAAGGAGTGTAGCACGGCTCTGGCCGGCCAGGACGTATACTGATTCATTGGACGGTTGTGGGCCTGATTCGTGCTGTCTCAGGCCATCCGGCAGCCGCCTGTTTATGAGTATCTAAGGAGCGCCTGATCATCTGATGAGATGTCCTCGCCAACCCTAGAGAGGGTGGCCCCCAGCGCAGCGGCAAACGGCGCCGTTGGCAGAGAGCTGATTGTCGAAATCTGGGAGCCCTCCGGAGTTGACCTGACCGACAAGGACACGATTCGCGCGATTCTGATGCGCGCAGTCAAGAGCAGCGGATCGACGCTCATCCGCTCCTACTTTCACCGCCTCCACCCAGGCGGGATCACCGGTTTCTTGCTTCTCAAGGAATCGCACATCTCCATCCACACCTGGCCCGAATACGGCTACGCCGCGCTTGATTTCTTCACCTGCGGCCAGACCGACTCGCACAAGGGGCTGGAAGAGGTGACCCGAGCCTTCAAGCCCAAGACCGTCAAGGTCACCGAGCTCATCCGAGGGGCTCGGGACGACAGCTGACGGCCGCTTGGTTTGGTTCCGGGAGCGGCTCTATCCCACGGTCGCCCAGAGCTTTCTGGTCGAGACCTTGTTCGAGGGGCGGTCGCCGTACCAGCATATCGTCATCGCTCACAACGAGGCCGTTGGCCGCATGCTGATCCTGGACGGCATCGTCCAGATCACCGAGGCTGACGCCGCCGTGTACCAGGAGATGATGACCCACGTGCCGCTGATGGGCCTGGAGCAGCCGGCGCGGCGGGTGCTGATCGTCGGCGGCGGCGACGGCGCCATGGCCCGCGAGGCCCTGCGCCACGCTTCAGTCGAGCTGGTGACGATGGTCGAGCTGGACCAAGCCGTGGTGGGCGCTTGCAAGGAATGGCTGCCGAGCGTGACTGCCGACTACGCCGATCCACGCCTGGAGCTGGTAATCGAGGACGCCGCCGAGTATGTGAAGCGCGCGCCCGACCACTCCTTCGACGCCGTGCTGTGCGACTCGCCTGACCCGATCGGTCCGGCCGAGGTGCTGTTCGGCTCGCCCTTCTACTCGGACATCAAGCGCATCCTGACGCCGCACGGCGCGGCCGTGTTCCAGTCGGGCGTGCCCTTCCTGCAGGACGAGGAGACCACGGGCGTCGTGCAGCGCTTGCGCGCGGTCTTTCCGCAGGTGGCGATCTACCAGGCGGCGGTACCTACCTACTACGGCGGCAGCATGGCCCTGGTGCTGGCCTCCGGCTCCACACGGCCTTTCGACCGTCCTCGCGAGGATTTTCGCGGCCGCTTCTACAACGCCGAGATCCACAGCGCCGCCTTCGCCCTGCCCACCTGGTGGCAGGAGAAGCTCCTTTAGGCTAGCTGCCCCTCTTCTTCTTCAGAAAGCGGCTGGTCCCTTGCCGCAGCTCTTCGCCGCCGAGAAAGGCGCCACGGATACTGCGGGCGAAGTCCAGTCCGGCCTCGTAGTCCAGCTCGGCCATACGGTGCAAGGCGTGTTTGCCGAGGCGCATGGACTGCGGCGGCTTGGCCGCCAGCTCGCTGGCCAGGCTCAGCGTCGCCTCCTCCAGCTTGGGCTCTGGCGCCACCCGATTCACCAGGCCCATGCTGAGGGCCTCTGCCGCGTTGATCGAGCGGCCGGTGAGGCACAGGTCGAGCGCATGGCGCCGGCCGACGGCGCGGATCAGCGCCGGGAAGATGAACAGCGGGAAAAGACCGATGTTGATCTCGGGCGTGCCGAAGGTGGCGTTGTCGGCGGCGACGGCCATGTCGCACAAGGCCACCAGCCCGCAGCCGCCGGCCAGCGCGTGGCCGCGAACCGAGGCCAGCACCGGCTTGGCCATTGCCGGGACCAGCCGGAACAGATCGTCCCAGGGTGCGCCGCTGGTCCAATGCTCCATCGAGCCGGCGTCAATGCTGTGCAGGAACTCCTGCAGGTCGGCTCCGGCGCAGAAGCTCTCGCCCGCACCTGTCAGCACCACGGCGCCGATGCGCTCGTCCGCGTCGCATTGCCGCAGCAGGTCCGCCAACTCGATCACGACGGCCGTGCTCAGCGGGTTGCGTTTGCGGGGATTGTTCAGTGTGAGTGTGGCCATCCGGCCTGAGACTGAGAGCTCCACGAGCGCCATGGCCGTATTGTGCCCCACGTGGGGCTGAAACCCTCACCCTAGCCCTCTCCCAGCGGGAGAGGGA
>DATGVV010000255.1:0-5361 GCA_035299885.1 Chloroflexota bacterium
TGAATGGGCATTTCGCCATTTTTTTCGACACCAACAACGGCCGTGAGCCACTGTACATGTACTACCTGGCTGGGCTTATCGGGCTGTCGGGTGCGCACCGGCTGGTCTACGACTTCGCCCCGGCGGCCATGGGCATGCTCACGGTCGCGCTCAGCTGCCGCCTGGTGAAGGCGATGTTCGGGCCGTTGACGGGGGTCCTCGCGGCCGCCCTGCTCGGCACCTCTTTCTGGGCATTGTATGTGGATCGGATCGGGCAGCGGGTCACGATGCTTGCGCCGGCCACGGTAGCGCTGTTGTATTTCCTATGGCGCACGTTGCGCCAGGGCCGCCGTCGGGATGCGTTGCTATCTGGCGGCTGCCTGGGGTTGGGTTTGTACATCTATCAGCCCGGTCGCTTCCTGCCACTGCTGGCGCTGCTGCTGTGCCTTGCAGACTGGCAATCTGCGCGGAAGCGCGCGGGGCTACTGGCGCTCACAGCCGTGGTCGCCGTGGTCATTTTCCTGCCGGAAGCTGGTTACTTTGCCGCCCACCCTTCGGTGGCGCTGCAGCGGACCGCGCAGGTGTCGGTTTTGAGCAGCGATCCAGTGGCATCGCTCAGAGCCCTTGGGGACAGCGCCGGCCGGACAGCGGGCATGTTCTTCGTGGAAGGGGATTGGCGGCCATGGCAAAACCTTCCATTCCGGCCGGTATTCGACCCGTTGCTGGCAGCCTTATTCTGCTTCGGCCTGTTGCTGGCGATTGTCCGCTGCCGGACCGACGTGCGGTATGGCTGGCTGCTGCTGTGGCTGGTGATCATGGCCTTGCCCGGCGTCCTCACCACTGGTGCGCCGAACCAGTTCCGGCTGCTGGGCAGCATGCCGGTGGCCTTTGTTTTCCCCGCCGTGGCCCTGGTGTTCGTGGCGGCCCGTCTGCATCTGAGACGAACCTGGGCCATTCTGGCTGTGGCCTTGATCGGGCTGCAAGGGGCAAGGACGTACGACGCTTACTTCCGGCGGTGGGGCCCAAGCCAGCCGGCGCTCGCAGCGTTTGATGGCCACGAAACGGCCATGGCCGCTGCAGCCGAAGCCAACCCGGGCGTGCGCATCTACTTTTCGGACATTCGCACCCTCGCCGGCCAGCCGGTCCGTGCGCTCGTGCCGGCGGCGCAGCAGCAGCCCTGGTATCCCGAGGATTCCGCGTATGTCCCCGTATCACTAGCGGCTGCGGGTGACACCTTGTACGTTGGATCGCCGCGTTCGAGCATCGGGACACTTGCTCCGGAATCGCTCCCAGGCGTTCAAATCCTCTCGTCGAGTTATGCCGACAGCCATCAGAGCGCTTGGATCTTCCGCTGGCCGGCAGCTGAACGAGAACGCTTGGTAGGCTCGCTGACGCGCATGGATAGCGTATTCGGCACGGACATGCGGCTGGCAGGCTACGCTGCTAGCCGGCAGTCCAGTTTCGCAGCCCTGGACCTGTTCTGGCAGCAGATCGCGCCCTCTGGACCCTATGACCTCTACACACACGTGCTTGACAGCGGCGGGCGGCAAGTAGCGCAAGGAGACAAGCTGTTTTTCCCGGTCGAACTGCTGGGGCTGGCCGAGCGTTTTGGCCAGGGACAGCCTGCCGGCGACGTTATCCTGACCCGCTACTCGTATGCCCTCCCGCCTGGCCGCTACACCGTGGAAGCGGGAGTGGTGCATCGCCTACCAAGCGATCTCGGGCAGCTGCTCAATCCGGCGGGACCGCCGGTACGGTTCGAGGTCGACCTCTAGTCAGGAGTTTCGGACAGGGTTGCTCGAAGGCGCCACAGTCAGGCGACCGACAGGCACATTCTGTGGACCGACGGACGCTTTGGTCGCCACGTCATACCAGCCGGCGAGCACCGTGTACTCGCCCGGGGGCATTTGGCTCGGCAGCATCACCATCTGCACATCGTGTTCGAGATGGTTCGGCCGCCACGACGATGTCGGGTTGTAACCCAGCCTCGGCTGGTCGTCATGACCCGCCGCTATCCGTCCCTGCGGGTCCACAATGTGCAGCGACACGCTCCAGTCGCCGGACGGAGGCGTGTCCCCGACCTGCCACCACAAACCGACGGGGACGAACTGACCCTGTTCCGCGGCCCGCGGCGGCTGCCACGCCAGCAGCAGCAGCGGCCCGAAATCGGAGCTGGAAGGCTTCGATCCTTCTGCGCTCCCGCTCACGGGCTCGCGAATTGCAACGGCGCCCAGAGTGACAGGGCCTACGCGCGGCGCTTCATAGGACAGCTTGGTCCACTCCGGCTCCACCACGGCGCCGTCGAACCCTACCTCCACGCCCAGTGTGTACACGCCGGCCGGCGTCCCCGCCGGCACCGGTAGGTCGAACTCCAGCCGCCGTGGGACGGCCGTGGTCCAGCCCTCAACGGGCATTACCTTGCTTTGGCTTGCCCAGATCGTCTCTCGTGTCAGAAGCCGCATTGTCACGGTAACGGGCCTCGCACTCTGGGCAGCACCCGTCCGCAACACGCTCGCGACGTACAGGTGATTTCCGGACAGGCTCACATCGCCGCCCATGAACTGCAGCCAGCCGCCGTAGCTGACCAGCCCTGGTCGCGCCGCTGGCCAGCCGGTGAGCTGCAGTTTGCCAGGTGTGAGAGCCAGGCCTGCCAGTAAACAAGCCGATCCAGCGACAGCCGCTAGGCCCTTCTTCCATTGGGGGCGACGCATGTGCTTGAGACTGCTTTGCCGCCCAACAGCACGCCAAGCCAGCAAGGTAATGAGTGCCAGCGCGCTGAGCAAGCCTAAGGCATCGGCCAGCCACCGATCGGACGTGGTGCCGAACCGCAGCGCCACCGTGGATGAGCCTGCTGGCGCCTCCATGGAAACAAGCCCGTGCGGACCTGGTTCGACTGGCGCGGGTGTTCCGTTCAGCGTCGCTGACCAGCCCGGATAATAGGCGACGGGCAGCTCCACTGGCCCAGATTGGTTCAATGAGATTCTGGCGTCGAGAGCTTCGGGCTGCCAGTTCGTGAGCGCCGTTTCAACTCCTGATCCGCGCATGATGGACGGCAGCCGTCCCGTCAGCTCGGTCTCTATGAGGGGCGATGTGAGCGTCGGCGGGCCCAGCCATTTGGGTGTGAACTCGCCTTTGGCCGTGGTGCCGAACGCGCCGGAAACCTGCTCGTATTCGGTGACGGCCAGCGGCCCGAGGGAATTGGGGAGAATGACATAGCCCGGGTCCAGACGGGCAGTTGCGCCCCAGACCAGGGCGCTTACCAGCAGCAGCGCACCAATCGGGGCGCCGCCTCGAAATCGCCGCACCAGCGGGCCAAGCCCACCGGCGAGCGCCGCCAGGCAGAAGGCCATGATGGCCAGCAGACGGTCGGGAAACTGCAGGAAGCGGCCGAAAGGCACGTGCTCCCAAAACGCCGCCGCGGGTTTCAGCATCAGCACGAAGGCAACGATCGCCAAACCGGACAGTAACAGCGCCGCGGTCAAATTCCCCGGTCGCCGCTTCTGCAAGACGAACCAGACCGCCGTCAGGAGGCCGACGGCGGCGGAAAGTGTTTGCACCAGCCCTAGCTGCGCCGGGCCATTCACCCCTACGTAGTCCGAGTACTGATGAGCCCAACTCAACGAAAGAGTGCGGCTCAATGGCACCAGGTTCGTGTGGAAGTCGTAGCTGGCGATGCGCACGCGATCGAGCTGGACGTAGCTTTGCTCGAACAAGGCTGGCAGCCAGTAGGGCGCGGCGAGGCCAACGCCGAGCGCCAGGAAGCCGCCGAGCCGAAGCTCATCGAGCAGGCGCGCCCCGCGCGCGAGCAGCAGGGCAAGCAGCGCGAGGCCGATGAACATAGTCGTGAGCCAGCTGGTCACGGAATGCGTGCCGATCAGGCCGGCATAGCAGATCGACGCCAGCGCGCCATAGCGGAGACCGCCGGTGCGCAGATAGCGCCAGCTGGCCCAGGCCAGCCACGGCAGCCAGGCCCAGGCTAGCGTCTGCGCCAGCTCGCCATCGAGGTAAGTGTTCACCATTCGATAGGGCGCGTACAGATAGGCGGCGGCGGCCAAAAGCCCGCCCCAGCGACCCCACAGCTCCCGGCCAAAGACGTACATGCCGATCAGCGAGGCCAGCATGCCCGCGCCCGTGGCAGCCTTCAGCGCATCGACGAAGCCAAGCCCGAAGAGATGGAAGCCTTCCGCCAGGTAGTACAGGCCTGGCGCGTAGAAGATGAAGATGGGATAGCCGTAGCCGGCCAGCAGGTCCGGCGCCCAGCGCGGGTAGAGGATGCCGCTCCGGAGTGCCTGGTCGAACTCGACCAGCCGGTACAGGTGCAGCAGCCCGTCGGCTGAGGCGAACATTGGGCCGCGGACCAGCGGCGCCAGAGCGAAGACGGACAGCGGAAGGAGCAGAAAGAGGGAGACCAGCGCCGTAATCCCCTCTCTCGCCGGCAGAAGAGGGCTAGCGTGGGGGTGCGCACGGCCGTCAGACCGCTCCTCCGCAGTGACGTCACTCGAGGTTCCCTCACCCTTCCCCTCTCCCGCCGCGGCGGGAGAGGGGAGGTCAAGCATGCTTGTTAGACTAGCCTAATCACGCGCGCCCGCGAGTCTGCTGCCTGCTTGTCGCGCGCGGTTCTCATTGAGCTGACGGGGCTGAGCCTAGCTGCTTTTGCGCTGCGCAGCTGGTGGCTGGACCGGCAAAGTTTCTGGCTCGATGAGGGATTCAGCGCCGGGCTCAGCACGGGCCCGCTGTGGTACATCGCGCAGCAGAGCTTCACGCGAGAGCCGAACCCGCCGTTCTACTTTCTGCTGCTGCATCTGTGGCGGCTGGCCGCCGGCAGCAGCGAGTACGCGATCCGCTTCCTATCTGTACTGCCGGCGGTACTTGCGACCCCGCTGTTGTACGCCATAGGCCGTCGGCTTGGTGGCCGGCGCGCGGGCCTCGTGTGCATGGCGCTGGCCTGCGTCAACCCGTACCTGATCTGGCTTGCGCAGGAAGCACGGATGTACAGCTGGGCGCTGCTGTGGACGGTGCTCGGCGCGTACGCGATGCTGCGCGCGCTGGCCAGCGGCCGCCAAACCGAGTGGGCGCTGTTCGCGGCGGCCAACTTGCTGGCCGTCTACACACATCTATACGCCGTGTTCGTGGTGCTCGCTGAGGCTGTTTACCTGCTGCTCAGGCCGCGACGGCGCAAGCTGCTTAGTGGGCTGACCGCCGCGGTGGCGCCGATCGTGTTGTTCCTGCCTTGGTTCATCTCGATCACCACCTTCGCCGGTGAGAGCTCCACCTGGCGCGGCTTTATCGGCGTATGGGACATGCTGCACGTGCTGGGCGTGAACTTCGCCAGCCAGGATCATTTGCCTGCCGGCGCGAACAGCTTGCTAGCGCTGCTGCTGG
>DATGVV010000256.1:0-3803 GCA_035299885.1 Chloroflexota bacterium
CCCGACCTGCGCCCCGAATTTGCGGTCCCGAACCCTGCCTCGTCGGGAACGCGGCACGGCCGGAAATAACGGCCAGTTCGTCCTCAGGTTCGGCCAGCGGCTCATCGTCCGAATGCCGCAGGCCGGCCAGGATGAAGCGCAGCAGGCGTGGAAACTCTCGAAAGCGCACGCTCTCGCGTGTTGAGGCATCCGTCACCTCGCCATGTACGAAGTGACCTTTTCGGGACCAGACTCGAACTAAGAACGAGCGGTATCGCCCATTGCTTACACCCATGTAACGGCTCTTGTTTTCATTTCGTGGCGCCAGCCTAGGTGCGCCCAGTTAATCAGCGGTTAAAGGAGGGGTCGAGTTGAGGCGAGTTGCTGATCGGTTAGGAGACGGCCAGCTGGATGGCAAATTCCCCGCGCAGCGCGCGTTCGAACAGCCATTTGGTCTCTGGCTCCGGGTCAACCTCCAGCTCGGACCGGAGTGTCCGCACACACAGCTCATACCAACTTCGTACCCTTGTTGGCTGGCCCAACCGGGCGTGGCACAGCATCATCCGGCGGTACGCGTCCTCACGGCACGGATCGTGTTCGAGCAATCGCTGGCAATAGAACAGGCAGCCGTGGTAGTCGTGGCGGTCAAACGCCGCGTCGGCCAGCCGTGCGACGCTGAACAAGTACTGATCCTTGAGACTCTCGCGACGCAGTAGAACCCAATCGTCGTATGAGTCAGCGATGAATTGTCCTTGGTAGAGGTTGACGGCACTTTCATAAGCGGCTAACGCGGCCGTCTGGTTGTCTTGCCGCTCCAGCGCGTGCGCCTGGGCTGTGAGCCGTTGAAACTCTTCAACGTCCAGCCACAGATTGGGAGCCACCAGCGCGTAGCCGGCTTCGCTTGTCTCGAGCCCGAGGTCGGTGGGAGAGGCCTGGCCGAGCGTTTGCCGCAGCGCATGCACGGCGACTTTCAGGGAGGTGCTGGGCGCGGCCGCTTCCGGGTTTGGCCACAACGCCTCCATCAGGGTCTCGCGCGGCATGGGGCGGTTGCGGTGTAGGAGCAGGTATTGGAACAGCTGCCGGGCTTTGCCCGACTTCCAGCAGGACAGTTCGGCGCCGTCCAGAACAAGCTTGAAGCTGCCTAAACAATATGCCGACACGTTTGGCTGCGCCGGCCTTTCCAGGTAGGCAGCTTCTAACACCGGCAATTTGACCGAACCGCGCTCGGCAGTGATTGACGGCCTCGCGCGCACTGCGCGACGCGGTCCTTCAGATCGGAGCAACCGCAGCAGACGCGGCCGATGCTCCTGGCGTGGCAAGCTGCCATCCTGCAAACGCCTAAATGGCATGGCTAACGCCGAAGCCAGTGCCGCGGGCACGCGCTCGCCGGATGTGAAACACCTCGAGTCGCCGGGGATCGGTCGTTGCTGCCCTCCTCCTGGCCCCTTCTTCGGATAGCACAGGTGCTGGGAGGGTACAGATGACCGCTGGTACAAAACAGCGATTGTCTGCCTACCCTGCGGAGGTAGCTTTACCTATAAGGATCTGCAGGATCTTCAAGAGGGGCCTATTCCCTATCGTGGCTCAAGAGCGACGTCAGGAGCAAGCCTGACTCCCGTGTGGTCCACGACGTAAAGGATGTTCGCTTCTCGACGTAAGGAAAGCTGGACGACCTCGACGCCGGCAGCTTTCGGTTCACAGATGGCAGCCAAGTCCCCTCCGGCTAGCTGAAAGCCATCGACCCGCAACTGCAGCAGCCACACTCCACGTCATGGTCGGCCTCAGCCGCGCAATACGAGGCCACGCCGGGGCGTTGGTCCACAGGCCTGAAAGCTCAACGAACTCGTTGAACGCTGTGGCGTTGGCAAGCCCCCGGGTCCACGCGCACTCACTCGCGGGAGAACCCAGATCGCGCATTAGCTTGGCATAGCGATCAGGCGCTCGCAGCCCCTCATAGCGAGAACCGGATTTCAAGTGTTGCTACTGCAGGCTAACGGACTGAGGCTGCCACTCGTTATCGGAGTAGCGGACCTTAAAAGGAAGATCGACACAAACTCCGACCGGGCGACGATCTGACGGTGTATCGGGAACCGACGCGAAAGGCCTGGTAAAAAGCGTCGAGAACAGCGTCGACAGAAGCGGCTCGATCCGAGCTTGGCTTACCAACTCGATCTGGGCGGTCAAGGCGCGCTGGGTCGCGGGCGCTGCGTGGATTGCGGATACGGCTCCAAGGATTGGTATGAGGCTAAGTGCGAGACCACGCTGCCAGGACTCGGTAGCGTCGCTGCACAGATACCGGCGACAGAGTGCCTGGATGAAGCAGCATGAGTTTACGACAAGCTACTAATGGTGCAGGGGCTAGGAGCCTGCTGCAAACGCGCACCGCTGCCATCGTGTCATCCTGATCCGGGCAGTAGCATAGGCGATTGCCGCACTTGGGCTGGCGGGACCGTCCAACCGTGCCGCTGCTTAGACGGCGACCGCGAGTCTCGGTGCGAACCCTAGGCGTATCTGGTTGCGCAGCGTGGACATCGGTGCGTGTGGATCCAGGCCGGCCACGCGGGCATTTTCCCTGAATTTTGCCTCTGCCGCGTCGAGCTTGCCATGCAGCTCCATGATGTCCGTCGCCGTGAGGAGTCTGAGATGCGGACCGCGCACGATCGAACTCAATTGGACCTCGAGGAGATCCAGCTCGTTCAGCATGCCAAGGAGCGTGCGAGGATCGTGCATTAGGCTTCTTCTCCGTATCACAGAGTGATTGCTGTTCTCCACGTTACCTCCAGTGCGCCCGCCTTGACTCCGCAAGCCGCCCCATGCTGTCCTTCCACTTGTACCCCCACGTGAATAGGTAATGTGGGCAACGAAAGGCCGGGCCGACCTGTCGGCCCACTCGCGCTGGCCGTGGTTCCCGTCGATTTTGCCGCTATTTCCTATCCCGATGCTTCCGCTTTGTGGCATGACTAATTTGGTATTCGCTTTGCTGCGATCACCTACGCAATGCCGCCAATCGTTTGCATTGGCATGCGGACGACGCTTCTTAGGACGATCACGATAGCAGCTCTATTGGTGGCGGCAGCCACGGATACCGCCCTGGCCAAGCACGACCCCGATCCAATCCGCACGCAGGCAAGAGTGCACCCACGCCTACACCGACTGCGGCTGCAACGAGCCCATCGAGCAATGCAACGAGCACGTCAACAGCAACGGCCACGCTGAGTGGTGCAGCAAATGCGACCCCCACATCAACAACGACGAGTGCAACGCCAACTGCCGCCGTCACCTCGACGCAGGCTCCCCTGCCATACCGCAGCGTTGACGTCATGAAGCTGGCCAAAGATGTTGTCAACAACCAGCCGAGCGACGCCACCATGGCGACGATCGTGGCATCGCTCAAGTCGCTGCACACTACCCACATCGCGTTTTCTGTGCCCATGAACAGCAATGTCGATTTCATCGCGCGCGGTAATAACCCAAACCCCCGAACGGTGGAGCAGTTCACAGCAGCTTGGGCAAACGCAATCCATAACGCGGGCCTCGGCGTGTTGTGGCGCGGCACGTTCTCTGAATTTGAAATAGGCGGCAATCTGGCTAATACGCCAGTTGCGGGGGCCCACACTGTCATCGGGCTTTACAACTTTCCTTTCTATGTCGCTGGCGATCCGGCCAACGGGGCATACGCCGGAGGGGTGCAAACGCAGCAATGGTGGTTGAACAAGATGACGGAAGCCATAACCAGGCTGGCGTCTTATGGCGCTTTCAAGTCTGGCGACATCTTCGCGCCGCTGCCGGAACCTCAGAGCAACCACAATTTCTGGGACACCAAA
>DATGVV010000257.1:0-1671 GCA_035299885.1 Chloroflexota bacterium
GTCGTAAGGCTCTCCGTGGATCTCCGTGGATGGTCTAGAGGAGCGCACGAAGGAGTACAGTGCATGCGGGACAGGAAGCAGCCCATCTTTGTCAGACAGACCAGTTCGTTACGGCATGATCTTGCTGGACACGGCCCCGGCCAGTCTCAGTGTCAGGGGTCAGCCGATCATCTTCATGTCCGCTGAGGAGACGGTTGATTACGCGCCTCCAACAGGTGCCTTGGCGGCTTCGCGCCATGGGTCATGCGCCGGGTAATCGAGCGCGGCGAAAGCCAGTCTCCGCACCACTACGCGCGCATAACCGTGTGCAGGGACGGCGCGCCGCGCGGGCGCACCGAGCCCGGCGGCGTCCGCCCGCCCCAGCGATGGCCAGCGCCCCGTCCGTACGCTTCGGGGAGCAGATCCCAGAGTGGAAGAAGCCTCTGCCCGCAGCACCCGTTCGCAGGAAAACCCTGCCAAAGAGGAGCCGCGCATGCGCATTGCCCAGGTCGCGCCACCCTTTGAGAGTGTGCCGCCCGCCCGCTACGGCGGCACCGAGCGGGTTGTCAGCACGCTGACCGAGGAGCTGGTCCGCCGCGGCCACGAGGTCACACTGTTCGCTTCCGGGGATTCCCGGACCTCCGCCATCCTTGTCCCCACCGTGGAGCGGGCGCTGTGGCACGAGAAGCCGCCGCTGAAGGACTTTGCCCCGTACTGGGCCATTACGCTCGGGCATGTCTGGGAGCACATGGAGGAGTTCGACGTGGTGCACAGCCACCTCGACTATTTCGCCTACCCTATGGCCCGCGCCGGCGTCCGGCCGGTGGTGACCACGTTGCACGGGCGCCTCGACCTGCCCGAGCAGCAGCCGCTCTACCGCCACTTCCGTGACGTGCCGCTGGTCTCGATCAGCGACGCCCAGCGGCGCCCGGTCCCGGACGCCAATTGGGTGGCCACGATCTACCACGGGATCGAGCTGGACGAGTTCACCTTCAATCCGCAGATGGGCGGCTATCTAGCCTTTCTCGGGCGCATCTCGCCCGACAAGGGTCTGGACACCGCCATCCGGGTGGCACGTCGGGCGGGCGTGCCACTGCTGATTGCCGCGCGGATGCCGCTGCCACACATGCAGGATCCGAACGTTCAGGTCGACTGGGCGTATTGGGAGAACGAGATCCAGCCGCTCCTGGAAGGCCGGCAGGTGGAACTACTCGGACAGTTGGCCGGCAAGGACAAAGATGAGTTCCTGCGGAACGCCGCCGCGCTGTTGTTCCCGGTCCGCTGGCCTGAGCCGTTTGGACTGGTCATGGTCGAGGCGCTCGCGTGCGGCACCCCGGTCCTGGCACTGAACTGTGGCAGTGTGCCCGAAGTGATCGAAGACGGCGTGACAGGGTTCGTTCGGGACACCGAGGACGAACTGGTGGATGTGCTGGGCCGCATTGCCGAGCTGGACCGGACGCGCTGCCGCGCGGAGGCGGAGCGCCGCTTCTCGCCAGCGGCGATGGCCGACGCCTACGAGCGGGTCTACACCCGACTCGTCGCGCATGACACACCGGTGGCAACGAGGTTGCGGCTATCAGCAGCTGCTGGTCGATAAGCGGGAGTGCCGCCCGTCCGTGACCAGGCGCATATTGCCTACAGTGCGCCGGAGGTCCTGGCACTCCTGCTCATCGCCTCCCGCTGAGAGCGCCA
>DATGVV010000258.1:0-20532 GCA_035299885.1 Chloroflexota bacterium
GCCTTCGCTCAGCATGCCGCTCACCTTATCCACGATCCGCCCGCTCCCAGAGAAGAAGATAGTCGTCGGCATGCCTTGGACGCTGTAGAGTCGCAGCGGCTGCACGTTCGTCGCGTAGGCCAGCGGATAGCGTATGTGCAGCGCGTTGTACAGCTCTATGGCATCCTCGCGCCGGCCCAGCTGCACGAACGGTCCAACGTCCAAGCCGAAGACGATGACCTTGCCCTGTTGTGCATCCGCCACGCGCTGGAAGGCCGGCATCTCCGCCCGGCAGGGCGGGCACGAGCCCGCCCAGTAGTTCAAGACGACGGGCTTGCCCGACTGGAACAGATTCGAGAATTTGCCCTCATGCCCGCCGAGCAGCTCCTCTCCCTGGTAGGCCACGAAGCTGAAATCCCGGAACCCGCTTGGGAGACTCACATTTCGGGGTACGGCGCTGGCACTGCTCGAGGCCTGCACTGCGCTCGGGACGGACGCGCCCCCAACGGCGGCCTGCGGCCCCGCTGCCTGATTAGCGCCGCAGGCGGCCAGGGTCAGCAAGCTGCCGAATACCACAACCGGCAGGATCGTTGGCCTCACGCCTAGAGATTGCCTGAATTTGGCAGGGCGATATGTAAGCGAGATTACGATCGGCCATTCGCGCTGTCCTCTATGCGAAACCTCCGTGATAGCAGCCCCAGATTCGAGACCACGAATGGTGTGGCGTAGTTCAAGACGATCTTGCCGGCTAGCGCGGGGCTCCAGCGCCAGGCTGATATGACGTCGCCTTGATTCACCAGAGTCAGCCAGGTGCCCACCACGGCGGCGATCGTGCCCGTGCGGCGAAGATGCGGGCCGCAACAGATGACGGCCGCCGCAGCTCGCCAGCGGAAGATATCGTTCGACATAGCCCTATTGTCGCGAAGCAGCCGGCAGGCGCCGTTGGCTGCCGACCGCTTCCAGGGCAACAGAGCTACGCTTTGGCGCTCGCCGCGGGAGCGGCGCTGGCGCCGGCGCCCTGCAACGTGATGTTGATCATCGCCGGCTTAGCGCCCTCAATGGGCGTATGGTCGTTCTGGACCAGCTCGACGGTGATGGTGTGCTTACCGTTCGGCCAGGCGCTCAGATCGACCGGGATGCTGTTGCCCCCAGGCATAGCGATCATGCCGGCCATGCTCATCATCTGCTCCATCTGCCCGCTGCCCGCCGCTGCGCCACTGGCCGCTGGCTTGGCAGCCGCGGAGGCGCTGGGGCTCATCATTGACATGTCCATGTCCACGAAGACGTGGTAGTGGCCGTAGCCCTTGACGTTGGGCTTGCCCTCCAGCTCGAGCGACGGGTTGAAGTTATCCGGCTGGACCTGGATGGTGAACTTGGGGCCAAGCGTGACACCGTCCGGCGGCTGCAGGATCTTGACGCCGGGCGGCGCCGAAAATGTTGCCGGGGATGGCAGCGGCTTAGGGGTCGCCGGCTGGTAGTCGATAGCCACTTCCTTAGCCGTGCTCTCGATGTCCTCGTGAGTGTTGGTGGCCAGGTCGAAGATCAGCTTGTGCTGACCCGGCTTTATGCCTGTGCCGAGCAGGGTGAACTTGGGTTCGGTATAGAAGTTGAAGAGCACGCCCATGTTCATGCCGTCCAGCATCACGTGGATGTGGCCCTCGTCAGGTTTGTCCGGCTTGCCAACGTCGGCGGTGGACAGCTTGAAGTCCTTGACTTGAACTTCGACCGGCACGTCGGTGGTGGTGATTTTGTCTCCAGTCTTGGGCGAGACAACTGTCAGCGAACCCATGGTAGTTGGCGCACTGGGGCTGGGTTTGGCCGCGGCCGCCCCGCTGGCTGCCGGTTTCGCGGAAGCTGATGCCGCCGCCGGAGCGCTGGCCGCCGGCTTAGCCGAGGCGGCCGCGCTGGGGCTGGCGGCCAATGCCGGTGCGCTCGCTTTCACGGCTGCAGAGGCCGGCGCGGGCGCCGCCAGAGAGCTGGCTGGCGCCGCCGCGCCACCGCCACCGCAGGCTGCCAGGCCGACCATTATGGCGGTCGCGAAGGCTGGGATCCTAAGCCGGGAAAACGGGATCATGGAGTTCCTCCTGTTGTTTTTTAGCTGACCGTGAGGGTGCCTTTCATCCACGGATGAAAAGTGCAGTGATAGGCGAACGTGCCGGCCATGGTGGGCGTGAAGGCGAACGTCGCCTTCGGGTCGATGGTTCCGGAATCGAATGCGTTGCCCTGGTCCGTAGTGGCGGTGTGAGCCACGGCTCCGGTGTTGGTCCAGGTGAGCTTGCTGCCCACCTTCACCGAAATCTGCCGCGGCTCGAACATCCACGTCTGCGGCGGCTCGAAGGGCGGCTCGACGATATTCACCTCCTGGGCGCCCGAAGCGCCGGCGGCCTGCCGCGCTGCCGGCGGTGACGGTGTTGGCTTCGTGACGGGGGTCGGCACAGCGGCTGTCGCGGTCTGAGCCGCGGTCACGGTGGCTGCCATGTCCCCCGGGTTCTGGGAAGCGGCGGCCGACGTGCAGCCAACGAGGATCACGGCCAGCCAGCTAACGGCCGCCGGGCGCGGCATCATCACCCGCTGGGCAGTGGAGCATGCCCCCACGCTACGGGCAGCCACGGCCTGGCGTATGTAATCGCGCTTACAAACGTCGGCGGCAGCCGGAACGTTGCGAATGATCGAGGCGACTGTAAGCCTCATTACAGATACCTCCAACCGAACACCCTAGGCTGCAAAGGTGGCCGCGCTGGCCGGTCTGGGTTCCGTCGCCGTGATGCTCTTGTTACGGCTGCTGGCTCCGTGGCCGTCGTATTTCGACCTCGCCGGCGAGCGGCTCGTGGGGGCGACGCCTGGCGCCACGTTCGACATCATGCTCGAGCGGCTGCAGCACTGGGGCAAGCCAGCGCTGCTGCTGGGCATCATCGTGCTGTCGCTGATCGTTCTCGCGGGGGCGGGCTGGGCCTACCGGCGCCTGGCAGCCTCTCTGGCTGGCGCCGGTCCTCGCTGGCTGACCGCCCTCGGATTGGGGCTGGCGCTGTGGGCCATGACGAGCTGGGCGGTGGGCGCCTTCGCGCAGCCCTGGCCCTCGAACCTGCAAAGCGGCGGCGGCGCGCTGGTCAGCTTCTTGGCCTTTGCAGTGATCCTCGCCGGCCTGGAGTCGGGGCCAGCACCCGATGTGGGCCGGCGCCGCTTTATGGCTGGGTTGGGCAGCCTCGCGCTGCTCCTCAACGGCGGACTCCTGTGGCGGCTCGTGTCCGCCATGTTGGAGCCGCGGGCCAGCGGAACCCACGTGCCGACCGGCGCGGTTACCTCCTCAGATGTCCACCGGCAGTTGTTCGCCTCCGTGCCGGGCTTGATGCCTCAAATCACTGACAACGACACCTTCTACCGCATCTCGAAGAACTTCGTCGATCCAACCGTGCCCGCGGATTCCTGGGCTCTGGAAGTGTTCGGCTTGGTCGAGCAGCCGCGGCGTTTGTCCTACGCGGAGCTGCAGGCGCTGCCGGCGGTTGACGAGATGGTCACCCTGGAGTGCATCAGCAACCTGGTTGGAGGTCCCCTGGCCGGCAACGCCATCTGGACCGGGGTGCCGCTGTCTACAATCCTGCAGGCTGCGCAGCTCAAGCCCGAGGCCAAGTTCGTGGCGTTTACCTGCAGCGACAACTACACCGAGAGCTATCCCGTGGATAAAGCGCTGGCCCCCTCCACCATCCTGGCTTACGCCATGAACGGCTCTCCGTTGCCGCAGCGGCACGGCTTCCCCCTACGCGTGCTCAGTACCGGCCGCTACGGCATGAAGAACCCCAAATGGCTCCGCAAGATCGAGCTCACCGCCGAGCCGCGGCCCGGCTGGTGGGAGCGCCAAGGCTATGACGACGACGCGGTCGTCCGAACCATGTCGCGCATCGACGTGCCTCCCGCGGGCGTGCCCTTGCCTGCCGGGAAGGTGGTGTTGGGGGGCATCGCCTTCGCCGGCGAGCGGGGCATCTCCGCGGTCGAGGTGAGCATCGACGGCGGCGCGTCCTGGCGGACCGCGGTCCTCGACCGTCCGCCGGCGCCGGCCGCCTGGGCGCGCTGGCTGTGGCCCTGGCCGGACGCTGCGCCTGGCCGCTACCAGGCGCTCGTGCGGGCCACTGACGGCGCCGGTGCGCCTCAGACGGCTGACCGCCAGGGCAGCTTCCCAGCGGGCGCCACAGGCTATGACCAGGTTGAGGTCGTCATCCAGTAGGTACCGGAAACGCTGGCTGGACAGGTCGTGGCTAACCTCTTTGGCAGCCTGGCGTGCTATCGAGGACTAAGCTGTTCCTCCCAGCGTCGTGGGAGTCGCTCATCCGGCCTAGGGTAAGTCAGGCCAGGCCCGGCGGCTGGGACAGGAGGATGGCTGCGCAGGCCGCCGCGGACGCGCTCAGCGCCGGCAGCAGTTTCACCAGCGGCAGCCAGGCGCGCACGTCCGTTCGCCCGGCAAACGCCGCCAGCCTGGCCACGGAGCAGACGCGGATGGCGCCGCGGGTGAGCGTCACCATGCCCTCGCGTTTGAAGTGGTTCAGCGTCTGAGTCACACTCTCGCGGGCCGCGCCGGAACGCTCGGCGATCTCGCGGTGGGTCAACTGGACCACGCGGCTGCCGCGCTCGGATTCGGTGAGCAGCACGCTGGCTACCCGATACTCCAGCCCGCCCAGGGCGATCTGGCCGGCGCGCTGCTCAGTCTGGCACAGGCGGCGGCTCAGCGCCGCCACCAGCGCCGTGGCGAAGTCGCCGCCCTCCCGGAGCAGCGCGGCCACGGTGTCGCCACGCAAGCGGATGACTTCTGCCGCGCTGGCCGCCTGGGCAGAGCTGGCGTACGAGGCGCCCTCGATGAGGGCCCCCTCCCCCAGGACGTCACCCGCCGCGGCTTCGAAGCTGACGAATTTGCGCCCATCCTCCGACAGATGGACGGACTCCACGCGACCATGGGCTACCAGGTAAACATGGCTGGCCGGCTCGCCCTCGAGGAACAGCACCTGGCCCGAGACCAGCGGCTTGGACTCTCCCAGGCTGCTCCAGACACGCAGCAGCGACTGCGCCGGCTCATTGGTTGCGCTCGCCCGCGCGGATCGAGATCGGTCGAAGGGCAGGACGTTCCCGGGAGAGGCCATGACTCGACTATCGCACGAACATATACGCCGGCGCGAGCTTGCTGTATGTAAGCTCCATTACAGTTACCGGGCCCCGTTGATGCGACCACGTATGCATGGCAGCGCTGAGTCACGTCCAGGCCATCGCTTTCGATGCCTACGGAACGCTTTTCAACGTCTCCGAGGCCACATGGGCCAAGCCAGAAGTCGTCCAGACGGCTCGCCTGAAACAGCTGCAGTACAGCTGGCTGGCCAGCTTGATGGGCGACTACAAAGACTTCCGGGAGATTACCCTGCTGTCCATCGAGTACGCGTTGCAGCAGCACGCTGTCAAAGACGCCAATGTGGGTGAGATGATGCAGGCCCAGGTCAAGCTGAAGACCTACCCGGAAGTCGATGGCGCGCTGCAGCGCATGGGCCGCCGCCGGCCGCTGGCCATCTTCAGCAACGGACTTCCGGAGTCGCTCGAGGCCGTGGCCACCAATGCCGGCATTCGCGGGCACTTCGAGCACATCATCAGTGCCCATGAGGTACGCATCTTCAAGCCGGCGCCGCAGACCTATCAGCTGGCGGTCGATCGTGTGGGCGTGCCGAGAGAGCGCCTGCTATTCGTGTCGGGCAACGGCTGGGACGTGGCCGGCGCGGCCCATTTTGGGCTGCCGGTGGCCTGGATCAACCGCACCCACATGCCCCCGGAGCGCGTCGGCGGCAAACCCGAGATCGTCGTTGACGACCTGGCCCAGCTCGCCGACCTCCTCGCCTGACGGCCCATCTGTAAGGTGCATTACAGTCATGGCCACCCGCCAGGGCCATGATGGTGTGGATGGCTGGCTGGAGATGGGCGCCGCTCATGCTGGCCCTGACCCTGGCCGGCTGCGGCTCCGGTGGCGCGGGCGTCTCCCCCGCGCGCGGGCAGGAGGGCCGCGCCACCGGCTCGCCCGCTCCGAGTCCATCCACCAGCGCTGGGCCGGTTGCGACACTGGCGTCGGCGCCCAGTGACGAGCTCCGTGTCAGCAAGGACGGCTGGAAAACCGACTTTGCCAAGCACGTCATTCCCCTGAGCGAGATCGCGTCCGGCGGCCCGGGCAAGGACGGCATCCCGGCGCTGGACAAGCCCAAGTTCGTCCCCCTCAAGGAGGGCGACGGTTTCCTGAAGGCCAAGGAGCAGGTCGTGGCTTTCGAACGCAGCGGCGAGGCCAAGGCCTACCCGATTCAAATCCTGGTCTGGCACGAGATTGTCAATGACTCGCGGGCAAGCGATCCGGTGACGATCACCTTCTGCCCGCTGTGCAACACGGCCCTCGTGTTCGACCGGCGCCTAGGCAATCAGGTGCTCGATTTCGGCACCACTGGCAACCTGCGCAACAGCGACCTGGTGATGTACGACAGGCAAACCGAGAGCTGGTGGCAGCAGGCCGAAGGTCTGGCCATCGTGGGCCAGCTGGCTGGGCAGAATCTCACCTATCTGCCGGCCGAGCTCGTTTCCTGGGAGGAGTTCAAGAAGGCCTTCCCCGCGGGCACCGTACTGTCGCGCGACACCGGCTTCGACCGCCCCTACGGCCGCAATCCGTACCAGGGCTACGATGCGCCAGACAAGACGCCCTTCCTGTTCGGCGGCAAACCGGACAACCGGCTGAAGCCCATGGAGCGGGTCCTCACGCTATCGGTCGGTGGCCAGGACAAGGCCTACCCCTTCAGCGTGCTCGCCCAGAAGGGCGCCATAAACGATCAGCTCGGCAGCCAGCCGCTGGTGGTCTTCTTCGAGAAAGGCGCGGCCTCGCCGCTCGACGCCGGCCAGGTCGGCGAAGGCCGGGACGTCGGGAGCGCGGCCGCATTTGACCCTCGGCTGGACGGCCAGCAGCTCAGCTTCTCGGCCAAGGACGGGCATATCGTGGACGAGGCCGGGAGCAGCTGGGACATCTTCGGCCGCGCCCGCTCCGGTCGATATGCCGGGCGCTCCCTGACGCGGCTGGTCAGCGGCACGTACTTCTGGTTCGCTTGGGCAGCCTTCAAGCCGCGTACTGAGATCTACCCCGTGTAACGTCAGATACTTCTGATATCATACTTCCCACATATGGCATCGAACGTTATTGCTCCCTTTCGCCTACCCGAGACCCCCGTGGAGTCGGAGCTCGTGGCCAAGTACTTCCGGGCGCTGGGCACACCGGCGCGGCTGCACATCCTCGAGACGCTGGCCGCCGAAGGTGAGCTGTCGGTGGGCGACCTGGTCGAGCGGCTTCGGTTGCCACAGCCGCAGCTGTCGAATCACCTGGCCTGCTTGCGTTGGTGTGGTTTCGTCAGCAACCACCGCGACTTTCGGACCGTCTACTACCGGGTTGCCGACGAGCGGGTGATCGCGCTGGTCGCGCTGGCCCGTTCGCTGCTGCGCGACAACGCCGAGCACGTAGCCTGCTGCCAGGCCGTGGACGGGGAGGCGGACTGATGGGCGGGCGCTTCTCGCTGGCCATGATCGGGGCGGGCGTGCTGGCCGTGGTCTGCTGCCTGGGGCTGCCGCTGCTGGCGCCCGCTATGGCCGGCGGGCTGGCGGCCGGCGTTGGCGCGCCTCTGTGGGTAGCCGCGCTTATCGTGGTGGCCGGCGCAGCGGTAGTCCTCGCCGTCCGGAGCCGCCGCGAGACGCCGTCCGTCGAGCTGCTGTACTTCGACGGCTGCCCGAATTACGTCGAGTACCTGCCTCGGCTGCAGGCCACATTGGCGGCAGCCGGCGTAAAGCCCCAGGTCTCGCTGCGCCACATCGAGTCCGAAGAGGCAGCGCTCGCCGAACGCTTCGTGGGATCACCCACCGTGCGCGTGAACGGCCGGGATGTGGAGCCGGGCGCCGAGACTCGGCTGGAATATGGCTTGCAGTGCCGGTTGTATCGCACGGCCGATGGTTGGGCCGGCAGCCCACCGGAAGAGTGGGTGCTGGCGGCCCTTGGTCTCAAACGAGGAGAAGCGGATGCCTACCAGAATCGAACTGCCGCGGCTTCGTGAGCTGCTCGCTCAGGGCGCGCAGCTGGTGGAGGTGCTGCCGCGGGAGGAATACGAGGACGAGCATCTGCCTGGCGCCATCAGCATCCCGCTCAAGGAGCTGACCCGCGACACCACACGTGTTCTCGATGCCAACCGGCCGGTCATCGTCTACTGCTACGACTACTTGTGAGACATGAGCCCGCGGGCCGCGTTGCGGCTCGAGACCCTCGACTTTCGCGAGGTGTATGACTACGTGCCAGGCAAGGCTGATTGGCTGGCCCATCCGCTGCCCCGGGAAGGTCGCTTGGCCGCTAAGCCCAGGGCCGGCGACCTGGTGCGTCAAGACGTCGTACGCTGCCGGCTCGAGGCTCCTATCGAGGACCTTGGTAAGGAAATCGACGCCTCGGAATACGGCTTCGCGCTTGTCGTTGGCGATGATGACGTGCTGCTCGGCCGCATTCGAAAGTCGGCCGTCAGACAGGCCACCGGAACAGCGGAAGCGATTATGGAGCCGGGCCCGTCAACGATCCGGCCGGACACGTCCATCGAGCACGTCGAGCACACTATGCAGCAGCACGACCTGAAGACGATGCTGGTCAGCACGCCTGAGGGCCGTCTGCTCGGCGTCATCAGGCGTGAGGACGTAGACTCTGCCACGGCACAAGAGGACTGAACGTGCGTACAGGCAAAATCGCTCTCGTCGGTGTCGGCATCTTGGTTGTCCTGCTGGGCGCCGCCATTGCCTTTACGCCTGCCCGGCATGCCGTGGCCGACTATGTCCCCGAGCTGGCCGAGCGCGTTGCCGAAAGCCGCTCGAATGCGCCTGCCGCGCCGGTTACCGACCTGACCGACCTCAGCCAGCTAGAGGCGGCGTTCAATGCCGGCGCCGGATCCCCGCGACTGATCATGCTCATCTCGCCTACTTGACCGACCTGCTACGCCGGTGCCCGTTGGGTGCGAGACGAAGTCCTAAGCCCAAATCCAGCGGCTCCGCTGAAGCTGTACGTGGTCTGGTTCAACGTGCTGCCTGGCGACTCGCGGGCCCGTCTCGACACCAAGATCCTGTCCGACCCGCGGGTGACGAACTATTGGGACGAACAGAAGATCGTGGGCCGCTGGTTTTCTGACCACGTGACAAACCGGCGCGGCATCACCTGGGATGCCTTCTTCCTGTTCGGTCCGGACGCGCAGTGGCAGAGTGAGCCCGGTCCGCTCATCAGCGCGGGCGGGACGATCATTGCCGCGCGCGACCGCCTGTCCGGCGGCCTGCACCAGCTGGGCGTCGGCACCCAAGCGGCCGCTCCCGCGCCAGTGCTTGGCTAACGCCGGCCAGGACGTCCGGGCGCGGCGATGGCCCGCGGCAGGCATCACGATCGCGGTCCTGCTGGCGGCCGGAGCCGCGGCCTTGGCAGGCCAACGCGGCAGCGGGCTGGCCTTGGCCGTCGAGTCGCTCTCGGGGGGCTCCAGCGATGCGCTGCAGCAGCTCGGCGCCGGCATCCCTGCCGCCTACGCCTTCGTCGCCGGCATAGTCGCCGCGGTGAACCCGTGTGGCTTCGCGATGCTGCCCGGCTACCTCGCACTTTATCTCGACGATCCCGCATCCGGCTCGCGCGCAGGCATTCCGCGGGCGCTGGCGGTCAGCGGATCGGTAGCGCTCAGCTTCGTCGCGCTGTTCGGCGCGATAGGGCTGCTACTGGGGCTGGCCGGCGGCTTGGTCAGCCGGGTGCTGCCCGGAGTCAGTCTGCTGGTGGGCATCGTCCTGGTGATCGTCGGCGCTCGCACCCTAACTGGCGGGCCACTGTACACCAGCGCCGGCGAGGCGCTGTCCGGCAGGCTGGCCGGCATGACGAGCCGGCGAGACCTGCGCGGGTACGCGGCCTACGGTCTGGCCTACGGGCTCACCTCGGTGAGCTGCACGCTGCCGATTTTCCTATCAGTGGTCGGCACCTCTCTCGTCGCGCCGGGCATCGCCTCCGCGGCGCTCCAGTTCGTCCTGTACGCCCTGGGCATGGCTGTGGTGCTGGCGCTCGCGACCCTGGCCGCGGCCCTGTTCCGGGGCTCGATCCTGGCGCGGTTGAGGGGCTTCGGCCGCTGGATGCAGCCGGTCATGGGCGCCGTACTCCTGGCTGTCGGCGGCTACATCGTTTACTACTGGCTCAGCTTCGGCCAGCTGCTGCGAGCGTAGCTACGGCCCGCTCAGCAGCTGGTCCAGCTGGGTCTTGGTGAAGCCCGGCCATTTGCCCTTGTTCTGACCGGGCTTGAGCTTCTGCAACTGCGCAGCGGTAAAGCTGCCGCTGGGCGGCACGAGCGGATGCGTCTCCAGCGTTTTGAAGCCGACGCCGCCGTCCTGCTGCTTCACCGTCTCATAGATGTAGGTGTTCTGCACTGGCTCGTGGGTGCTGTCCAGCTTCTGCGGCCCTTTCACCGTCTGCGTATCGATTGCGTACAGGGCATCGAGGAAGGCTTTCTTGTCTTCGACGTTGCCGTTGACCTTCTGAATGGTGCCGGCGATGGCCTGAGCCGTGCCGTACGCGTTGACAACGTTCACCGACAGCGGCCGGTCGCCGTATTTCGCCTTCCAGGCTTGCACCATCTTCTGATAGTCCGGCGCGGTGGAGTTGAAATCAACAGTCTGGCCGGCAACCATGCCGACGGCAGCATCCTTGAGCTGGCCCAGGTTGGACGGATCGGTCACCACGCCGGCGAAGTCGAGCACCTTCGGCTTCTTCTGGCCGCCGTAGTTCTGAAGCTGCTGTGCAAAACGAAGCCCGTCAATTCCAGGCTCGAAGCTGAAGAGCACGTCGGTGGCCGGATCCAGCTGCGCCAGGTAGGGCCCGAAATCGGGGTTATTGGGGAAGGGCGGGTGCAGCTCCTGCACGATCGTCCCGCCACGTTTGATGAACGCCGCGGCAAACAGGTCTGCCGCTTCCAGGCCGCCGATCTGGTCAAAGGTCATGAATCCTGCTTTGCGCAGGCCCTGCTGGTAGGCCCACTCGGCCATAGGGTCCGCCAGGGCCATCGGCACCAGCGATAGGCGGCTGACGTAGGTGCTGGCAAAGCGCGGGTCGGAGGCGTAGAACTGGGACGCACAGCCTTGAGTGATGATCAGCGGCACCTGGGCGTCTCGGGCGTAGCTGGCCAGCGCATAGCAGATGGCGGTGTTCAGTACGCCAATGATCATGCTCACCTTGTTGCTCTCGACCAGCTGCTTGGCCTTGGTCACACCCACATCCGGCTTGATTTCGTCGTCGACGGCGACGACCTCGACCTTGCGGCCAGCTACCGTGTTGTTGACCGATTCGAAGTACAGGTTGGTGCCGTCGACGCCGTCCCTGCCGAACTGCGCGGTAGTGCCCGTAAGGTCCGTGATGTAGCCGATCCTGATCGGACCGCCGGCTGCAGCCGTGGTCGATGCCGGCGCGCTGGCCGGCGCCGCCGGCTTGGCGGCAGCGCTGGCGGAAGCCGCCGGCTTGGCAGAGGCGCTGGCCAGCCCGGAGGCGGCCGGCTTACTGGCGGGGGCCGAAGCCGGGGCCGTGCCGCTGCACCCGGATAGGAGCAGGAAGCCAGCGAGACAGGCAGGGACAAGTCGCACGGTCGAGCGCATAGCTATATTGCCCTCCTTGATTGCTACGCCTGTGGAACACCGCCTGGATACAGCTGTTTGACGAACGAGTCCAGCTTCTGGAGATACGAGTTGTCGTAATAGTCGGCGGGCGTGTGAGCCTTGACGTTGGCTTCGGTGCTGAGGTCGATGACGTTCTGGAGATCCTGATCGTTGGCCAGCGGGTACGCGGCCCACAGCGAGACCACCGTGTTGTAGGCCTCGTCCAGGAACGCCTGGTCGGTGACTTTGGTGTACTTGCCGATGATGGCCTTCGTGCCATCAGGATTGCTCCGGCCCTCCTTGGCGCCTTCCATCCAGGCCTTGAGAAATGCCAGCACCAGGTCCTCGTGCTGCTGGGCCCACTCCTTGCGCACGTTCACACCCTGCGTGAGGGTGCGCAGCCTGAGCTTGGACATGTCCACAATCTCGCGCAGGCCCGATTGCTTGGCGCGAAGGGTGTTGGGCGAGGTGATGATGGCGGCCTGAAGCGTGCCCGCCTGCATCGCCGCCAGGATGGCGGCGTCGTCGCGCAGGTAGACGAAATTGATCTTCGCCGGGTCGACGTTCTCCTTGGCCAGCAGCGTCCGCAGGGCGAAGTCGCTCGACCCGCCCCTGGTGGTGGTAGCGACCTGCTTACCGACCAGGTCGCTGACCTTTTGAATAGAGGACTGGCCGTACAACGACTGAGCGAAATAGGGCACCGTGATCGCGATGTACGGGATGTTGGCCCCGCTGGCGATAGCCGCCATGCTGCCCGAGCCATCGACGTCGAATTGGATCTCGCCGCTGATCACCGACTGGGTGTCGGCGGGTGGCGTAATCTGGAGCACTTCGGCGTCTAGTCCGTACTTTTTGAAGAAGCCCTTATCCTGCGCCACCCACACCGGCGCGAAGCCGGCCGCCGGCTGAGAGTAGGCGACTTTGACGGACGTCGACGATGCCGGTTTAGCGGCCGCGCTCGCGGCGGCAGATGCCCCGGGCTTGGCGCTGGCGCTCCCCACGGCTGAGCTGGCGGCAGGCTTGGCGGCTGCGCTGGCCGACAGTGAAGCCGAGGGACTCTGGGCCGCGGGCGCTCCGCCGCAGCCGCTGGCCACCAGCAGCAAGCTCAGGAGCGCACCTCGACGCAGGTGCATTCAGATGCCTGAGTATCCGGCGCGCGAGCACCAGTACTCCCACGCCCGATCCAGTGACGGATAGGCCGGCGCCAGGGCCATCTCCGTGCACAGCTCAACCTCGCGGGGCGTGAGGCTGACGTAATCGGGCGACAGGCTATGAGCCTGCAGCTGCAGCCTGGCGCCAACCTCCAGGTAAACCGACGTCATGACCACCTCCCGGAGCGATGGTCCCGCCACCACGCTGCCGTGGCCGCGCATCAGCGCCACTCGGCGGCTGCCGAGCGCTTTCGCCAGCGACTGGCCCTGCGGCCAGGTGCGCACCAGCAGATTGGTGTCGCCAAACTCATCGCGGATGTCCCACACCGGCACGTCAGGGCCCATGGTGGCCGTGATGTGCATGATTGGCCGCAATGGTACGCCAGTCACGCCGAAGGGGATCGTCGAGGGCGAATGGTTGTGGCACACGGCCTGGACGTCGGGCCGGGCGGCGTAGATGGCGCCATGGATGGCCCGTTCGGCGTACAGGGCCCGGCCGGTCTGGTTCAGCGGCTCGCCTTCGAGCGTGAACTCGATTATGTCCTCCAGGCGGACCAGCTCCGGCCCGCGCGAGCAGGACATCAAATAATGCTCGGCGTTCTCGGGATGGCGAATGCTGACGTGGCCAAAGCCATCGAGCACCCCCTCGCGAGCCAGGATGCGATTGGCCATGACAAGCTCTTGGAGGGCCGGGCGAAGCTCAGGCATGGACAGCACCCTTGAGCGCCGGCAGCATCTCGCGGGCAAGGCGGCGCATCTGCCCCAACTCATCGCGCGAGCCGATGACCAGCTGGAACAGCCGCACGCCCTGCTCCACGTAACGGCTGAGCCGCTCGGCGATGACCTCGCCAGGGCCGGGCACGGCCCAGCAGTCGACCAGATCGTCCGGCACGGGCGGGCCGTGGAAGTCGTTCAGGTGCTGCCGGATCTCATCCCAAGCCGCTCCGCGGTCGTCGTTGACGTTCACGAAGCAGTTGAAGGCCAGGATGAACGGCTCGCCGCTCCGCTCCGGCGGGCGCGCCGCGAGCACGCGGTCTCGCACCGATGGGTACCCCTCGGGGGCGAGCTGGACCGTGATCCACCCATCGCCCAGGCGAGCGGCGTCCTCGATCGGGCCCGCCAGCCACTTGCCGGCGCGCTCCTCCGTCCACAGGTGATGGACGGAGCCGCCGAACACTGAGGGGATGTAGTGACCGGCGCCGATCACGATCGGCGGGTGAGGCTTGGCCGCTGGCTTAGCCAGGCCCAAGGTCACGTCGTCCAGATGGTAGAACTCGCCGTGGAACGTCACGTGGTCCTCGTCCCACAGGCGGCGGATGACCTCGATGCACTCCAGAAACATGCGGCGCCGCTTCTTGTACAGCGCGTGGTGGTCGATGGCGTCGCCGGGCCGGAGAGCCGCCGCGGCATCGTACTCGCGCTCGACCAGGCGCGACTTGCCGGCCCCCGTGCCAACGCCCATGATGGTCCGCCCGCCCGACAGCTCGTCGGCGGTGGCCCAGGCCTGGGCCACCGTGACCGGGTTGCGCAGGTGCGGCTGAAAGATGCCCGTGCACAGCTTGATGCGGCTGGTCACCTGGCTCAATGCGGCGAGCACAGCGGTGGTGTCCCAGGCGGCCAGCGTGCGACGGCCCAGGGGTGCATCGTGCAGCCATACCGCATCGAAGCCCAGGTCCTCAGCCTCGCGGGCAAAGTCCAACAGGTCGCGCAGGGTGTACTGGCCGGCCAGGTTATTGATCGAGACGCCGACTATCAGCTCGTCATTCAAAGCCCGATCATCCTCGCACAGTCGCCCAGGCGCGCTGCTTGAGCTCGGTCCGGCGAACTTTGCCGTTGAACGTCTTGGGCAGCGCGTCCAGGAACTCGATCTGCCGCGGGTACATGTAGGGTGTGGCCTGCTGGCGAACGATGCACTGCAGCTCGGCCTCGAGAACCTTCGACGGCTCGAAGCCATCCCGCAGCACCACGTAGGCCTTAACGATGGCGGACCGGATGCCCTCCGGGTCGGGCGCGCCCACGCAGGCCGCCTCGGCCACGGCCGGATGCCGGCTCAGCGCCTGCTCCACTTGCACCGGCGCGATGTTGTAGCCGGCCGACACGATCATCTCGTCGGCCCGCCCGACGTAGCGGACGTAGCCGTCCTCGTCCATGCTGACGATGTCCGGCACGACGGTCCAGCCGTTGCGGATGGCGTGGCGCTGCTGCTCCGGCTTGCGCCAGTAGCGAGCGCCGGACGGGCCGGCCACGGTCATAATGCCTTGCTCGCCCGGGGGCAGCTCCTGGAATGTTTCGGGGTCGCGCACGACCACGCTGCAGCCAGGCGTGGCCATGCCTAAGGTTTCCGGCTTGAGTCCGGCGGGGCCGCGATAGCCCAGGAACCAGCTCAGCTCGGTCGTGCCCAGCATCTGCGTCAGAGGCAGCCCAGTGGCCGCTTTCCAGCGCTCGAAGACCGGCAGCGGCATGGGTTCGCCGGCGCATACGCACAGCCGCAGCGAGCTGAGGTCGTATTTGGTCGTGGCCAGCTCTTGAAGGGCCATGTTGTAGAAGGTGGGCACGCCGCCCATCACCGTAACGCCATAGCGCTGCACCGCATCCAGCACAGCGGCGGGCGTTTTCCTCGGCAGCAGCACCGAGGGGCAGCCGTTGCGCAGGGTGAAGATCACGTAGAACTCGATGCCGAAGCGAAATGGCAGGGCCACCGGCCCGGCCAAGACGTCGTCCGCCGTCAGGTGCAGGACGTGGTTCATGTGGCAATCGCCGCTGGACAGGTGATCCACGTGCGGCTGGATCACACCCTTGGGTTCGCCGGTCGTGCCCGAGGTGTACATCAGGATGGACACGTCGTCGCGGCCAGTGGGCGCCGCCGGGCACTCATCGGGTTGACCGCGCAGCAGCTCGTCGTACGACTCGCCGGGCACGAGCACATGGCGCAGCGCCGGACAGCGAGGGCGAGCCTGTTCCACGGCCGGCAGCAGGTCGGCGTCACAGATGATCGCCACGGCCTCGGCATCGTTGGCCCGGTACACCAGCTCGTCCGCGCTGAGCATCGGGTAGGTGGGCATGGCGATGGCGCCGATGCGCATAATGGCCAGGAGCGCGTAGACGGCCTCCGGCCGGTCGGTCATGCGGACCATCACCCGATCGCCCAGGCCAATGCCCAGCGAGCGCAGGCCATTGGCGGCGCGGTTCGTTCCTCGCGCCACTGCGTCGAACGTGATTCGCTGGCCCTCGTAGAAGTACGCCGTGCGAGCGCCCCAGCCCTTCGCCAGGGCGCCATCCACCAGCGCCTCCGCCACATTCAGCGTGGTCGGATAGCGCAGCTCTGGCAGGGCGTAGAAGATGTGGGGCTCGGCGTCCTCGGGCGGCAGGTAGTCAGGCGGAATCGGCTGGGTGCGAAACATTTGCGGCCTACCCGCCTTTGTCATGCCGAATGAAGTGAGGCATCCGCCTTTCGGCGCGGATTCCTCGCTGCGCTCGGAATGACAAAGAAGTCAGGACAGCGGAATAGTGGCGGTGATACGCGGTACGCTGCCGACCACTCGGGTGGTGTGGCCGCGGCCGGTCACGTCCTCGGCCAGGTTCACGTGGCCGGGCCCAAAATGGATGGTGGTGCCGTCGGGCAGGCCGATCTCGGCTTCGCCCTGCAGGTTGATCACGAACTGCCGCCGCGGGGCGGGATGCCAGTCCATGAAGTGGCCCGGCTGGAAGCTTCGAAAGATGATGCCCTCCGCCTTCTGCAGGGTGCCGAGCTCGGGGTGGCTCTCGAGGTCCAGCTCCTCGATGTGGCTCTGGCCGTCCTCACCCGTGTACAGGCGCGTGATCAGTGACATGGCGCCTATCCTACTCGCTTCCCGTATACTGGCCGGCAATCAAGCTGGAGGAGAAGTCATGGACGTGTATGACGCCAAGCGCGTAAACATCACGCTGGCCGCTCTGCGGCTCATCATGGGCGTAGTTTTCGTGGCTCACGGGGCGCAAAAGCTGTTCGGGCTGTTCGGCGGCGGTGGTCCCACCGGCACAGGCCAATTCTTAGCCGGCCTGGGACTGACACCCGGCGTGCCCTGGGCGTACGTTTCCGGGATCGCGGAGTTCGTCGGCGGTCTGCTGCTCTTTTTCGGCATTCTCACGCCTATCGCCGCGTTGATCATCACGGTGGACATGGTGTTCGCACTCATCTTCCGCACGAGCAAGCTCGGCTTCATCAATCTGGGCGGCATGGAGCTCAACCTGTTGATCATCATGATCTGCCTCGGCTTAGCACTGCTGGGCTCCGGGCGCTTCAGTCTGGAATCAGTGATCCGGCCCAAGCGCGGTGTGCCGCCGGTCACGACCTGACGTGAGGATCACGCGCATCTACACCGGCCAAGATGGCCAATCGCACGTCGAAGAGCTGAGCCTGGAAGCACATCCTGAGCTCAGCTCGATGATGGCCGCCAAGTCCATCAACATCCGCAGCACACCGGCCGGTCATTTCATGGACTGGCATCCGGCCCCGCGGCGGCAATTCGTGATTACCCTGGCGGGCGAGATGGAGATCGGGCTGGCCGACGGCAGCATCCATCGCTTCGGCCCGGGCGATGTGCTGCTGGCCGAGGACGTGACTGGCAAAGGGCACACGAGGCGCATCAGCGGCCCTCAATCGCGCATCTCAGCGACGATTCCACTCGACGGCTAGGGCTAGCTCCAGCGGGAGGTCAGACTCCGCTGGTGGCGACGAGGTCCTCGGGATGAGACCAGGCCTTGAGTGGGCCGGCCGCGGCTAGGGCTCGCAGCTCGCGAGCCCAGATTCTGCGCAGCAGGATGACGCCCACGTCAGACCGGCCAAGCCGCTCCCGCATCCTCTCAGGGATGACGCCCTGACCTATCTGAGACACCGAGTCCTGGATGTTCACGACGCGAGGGTGGTCCTTGAAGTCGTCTACGTGGCACTCCCCACGAAGGATCATCTCGGCGATCCTTTGGACCTCCTCAGAATCGTCGCCCAGGTAAGTCACCTGCTGTCCGTTACGAGCCGCGTGCTTTAACTTGACGTTGAAGCTCTTGAAGCTGAAATCGTCCACGGGCACGCGAAACGACACGAAGTCGATCCAGCCTTCGCCTACCGAGTCCGGCGAGCCCTTGATGTAGCGGCTGTTGGGCATGTAGAAATGCGTCACTCGAGCTTTGCCGTTAGACCGAGTGCCGTACTGGACGAAGCCGTAATCCGTCTCTTCCGCGCTGATCGTCGGCAGATCGAAGTTGAGCCCATGCTCAGTGAACGCCGACGAGCGGTGGACGAAAGCGACGTGGACCTCGTCGGGCGTGTTCTCCAGGCTGGTGAAGAAGTTGCAGCCGCGTGTATACGTATCGATCTCCAGCAAGCCGTCCGCCTCGAGCTCCGCGTAACGAGGCAGAGGCGGAGGCTCGCCCTCTCCTAGATAGGCGAACAGCAGGCCAAGGTACTCGCGCACCGGATAGGCGCGGATGCTGACCTTGCGAGCGAAGCCTTCCTCCTCCGCCGGCTGCTCGACGCACTGTCCGGTGCCGTCGTACTTCCAGCCATGGTAGAAGCAGCGGATGCAGTCGTCCTCTACCCAGCCGCTGGACAGCTGCGTGCCTCGGTGCGCGCAGCGCGACGCCACCAGATGTGCCGTCCCACCCTCGCCGCGGTAGAGTGTGAAATCTTCGCTCATGAGCCGGATGGGCTTAGCCGTGCCCGGCTTCAGCTCGCCGCTGACGTACACCGGCTGCCAGAAAAGGCGTATGTAGCGGCCCGCGAGGGTATCAGGCCCAGTGTGAACGAAATCAACGTCGAGGTCTTCGGGATGCTCACCGTTACCTTGGAACGCCATGTCTTGCCTCCTCAATGGATCGCGCGTTGGATAGCCGCGGTCGTATCCTCGAGCTTCTTCGCGCCTTCCTTTTGAAACAGGGCAACGTCAATCTGGGCGAGCTGTGACCCCGCGGCTTTGAGAGCGTCAATGTCCTTCGCCGTCTTGGAGCCGGGCACGAAAGTCGAGTCCGCGAACTCCAAGCCGTAGATGATGTCCTGGCCTTCCCGGCTCATGAGGAAATCGACCCAGAGCTTGGCCGCGTTGGGGTGGGTCGAATTTTTGGGTATCGACAGATACAGCTGGTTGAGGAACACGGCGTCGGACGGGATGACGAAGTCGACCGGCGCACCGGTGGCCTTCAAGCGCAGTGTGCTGCTCTGACTGCAGGATTCGGCCAGGATGTCGAACTCGCCGGAGGCGATCCGTGTTTCGTCGGTGCAGCGCATCAGTCCGGCGCTTTGGGGGACAAGCTGCTTGACGTACGCCATGACCTTTGCCTCACCCCAAAACTCAGGCAGCGCCAGGTATTGGAAGGGATTGCCAAACTGCTGGATGGCTATGTGGCCCTTGTACTCTGGCTTCAACAGGTCCTGAAGGCTGCGCGGGACCGAATTGCCTTTGAGGTCGCGCGTGTTGTAGGTCAGGCCGGGAGTCGTCGTCTCAAAGGTTACGGCCCGCCCGGCGCCGGCAATCATCTCCGCGTTCTTGATATTGGGCGCCCAGGCGAGCCAATCCACCGCCTCGAGAGCATCGGCCTCCATCAGCGGCACGACGTGGTCGGCGTAGCCGATCTCGACGTCGGTGGTTGATGGCTTGCCGGTTTTGTACTCCTGGGCGATCTGCGCCGCCATCTGCGACATGCTTGGCCCGGGCGTGAACTGGATGTTCAGGTTCAAGTCGTAGCGCTTATTGAGCGCGTCGCCGAGCTGCTTTACGCCTTCCGGTGCTTTCAGGGTGCCGGCGCCCCACACGAAGGACAACGCTCCTTCCTTGCGCGCGGCGGCGATCACGTCCTGCAGAGCCGGCTGGCCCCGCGCTGGGGGAACGCTGTCTGCCGGCGTGCCAGCAGCCCCTCCACAGGAGGCGAGCAACAGCATGACGATCAGCAAGCCAACGAGGCGCTGGGTCGGGCGCATTTGGATGAGTCTACGATTTAGGCCTATGGCGACCAGCGGGCTAGCAGCCGCGACACCCTTAGCCACGCCGTCTCACTGGCGGGCTAAAAGCTTTCGCGGGCCAAATGCGATGGTGCTGATTGCCTGCATCCCGGCGTTTGTGATCCTGTTTCTGCTGGCGCTTACGGCCAGTATCGGGTTTCGCGAGAGCGCCATCAACGCCGCCTTCACAGTGCGCCATTACGAGGCGCTGTATACCGACTCGCTGGCCTACAGCGCGCTGCTGAACACACTTGGGTTTGCGCTGATCACGCTGGCCGTGGCCATGTTCTTCGGAGTGCCCATCGCCTGGCTAGTGGAGCGCACGGACATGCGAGCCCGCTCGCTGATGTACTCGGTAGTCACGCTCAGCCTGCTGGTGCCCGGCTTCTTCACCGCCATGGGCTGGCTGTTCCTGCTGCACCCGCGCATCGGCATGGTCAACCAGCTGTTGGGTGGCCCAGCGTTGAGCATCCTGAGCATTCCAGGCATGGGCTGGGTGCAGGGCCTGAACCTTACCGCGCTGGTGTTCATCATGACTTCAGCCAGCCTGCGGGGGATGGACTCCACGCTGGAGGAGTCAGCCGAGACCAGCGGCGCGGGCTTCCTCAAGCGCATGCGGCACATCACCCTGCCGCTGGCCTTTCCGGCCATCCTGGCGGCCGGCCTGTACGTGGTGCCGATCGCCTTCTCGGCCTTCGACGTGCCGCTGATCATCGGCCTCTCGAACCGCATCTTCACCTTCAGCACCTATCT